>DAOTYK010000129.1:0-5029 GCA_034434855.1 Thermomicrobium sp. | reverse complement strand
CCGGCGCTCAGGAGCATCGACGCATGGAGGTGGCGCAGGCCGTGCGGGGTCAGACGGGGGACGCCGGCTTCCCGGCAGATGCGGTCGAGGGCGCTGACGACTGTCCGTTGCTGCAGCGGCTGCCCGTGGGTCCCGCAGAAGACCAGGTCGAGGTCTCGCCAGGTCGGTCCTGCCCGCAAGCGCCGCTCGGCGACCAGGGTGCGCTGCTTGCGGAGGAAGGCCAGACCGGTCGGCCCGATGGCGACCACTCGCCGCCCAGCAGCCGTCTTGGGCGCCGACTCGACCCAGGCACCGGCGACGTGCTGGCCGGACCGCTCGATGCGCACCGTCCCCGTAGACCAGTCGACGTCCGACCAGCGGAGCGCCAGCGCCTCACAGAGCCGACAGCCGGTCACCAGCAGGAACCCGACCAGTGGCGCACCGGTGTCGGCCGAGTCCAGACAGTGCTGGACGAGCCGCCGGACGGCGTCCAGGTCGGGGAGAACCGGTCGGCGGGGGGTGTAGCCCGGTGGCCGCACCCGGTCGCACGGGTTGGTACTGAGCCATCCCATCGCCTCGGCCCAGCGGAAGCAGCGGTGCAAGAGGCGGTAGACGTGGCTGGGGGTGCGCTCACCCGGCAGCCGGTCCAGGAAGCGTTGGAGTCGGTCGGGGGCGAGCTTGGCCAACGGGACCCGACCGAGCTCCGGCTCGACGTGTCGACGGTACAGGTTGCGGTAGTTGGCCAGCGTCCTCGGTTTCCAGCGACGCTGCTCGGTCTCCAACCAGCGTTCCACCAGCTGGCCGATAGTCAGTCGTCCGGGCGGCGGGGGCTGGTCGAGCACCAGCCGTCGCTCGAGCTCGGCCAGCTTGCGGCGGACCTCGTCTTCCGTCCGACCGCAGACTGAGAAGCGCCGCCCCTGGTAGCGGATGCGGGCTTCGTAGCGACCGTCGTGTCGCTTGCGGATACTGACCACTGGTCTCCCCCTTCCCCGGGGGACGACCGGCTCGCTGGGGGGCAAACGGGGGGCAGCTTCTCGGACGGGCGTCACGACGCCGCAAACGAGGCAACAGCCGTCTTAAAAACGGCAGGGAAGACCTCCCGTGCGGGTTCGAGTCCCGCTCCCCGCACCGCATCAAGATGTGGAAATCGAGCGCTGGGCGGCTCGGGACTCCAGCCGTGGTTGGCCGCCGGCTGCGTGGTGTCAAAGTGGTGTCGAACACCTGTTCGCCTCACAGCTGTGCCCCCACAACGCCAACGCCCCCGCCAGCCGGGAAGACTCGACCAGAGGAAGCTATCGGCTACACTTCAGCTGCCAGGTCAGCCACCCCTGACCTGGCCATGCCCCGGCTGCCGCCACCCCAGTGGCCGGGACGTTTTGGCTCGGGCTAGTCACGTGCATCCGACCGACCACCAGTACCCTCGCACTCCCTGCCCCAGCTGTCAACTATCCGGACACACGAAACCCCCGCTGGTAGCCGACCAGCGGGGGCGTGCGCTCCACTCGCGAGCACCCGGCAAGCAGCACCTCGCCGGTCGAGTCCCGGCGCTGTGCCGCCGGCAACCGCACCACTCCGTTTGCGGGCCGTTACCGTGCAACCACTGACCGTCACCCTCCACTCGACCACACACCGGCCCCGTTGTCGATCGTCCGCACACCCCCAATGGTCGTCCAGCAGGGTCGAGGGTCGCCGGAGCCGGTGCGTGCGCTGGTGGGGCGAGAAGGGTAGGGTCGCGCCAAGCCTCGTCGCCGTCGACGTAGGAAGCTGTAGAGAGCCAGTAGCCACACCGTTGGACCATCAGCCTCTCGGGCCAGTAGCACCTGTCGTCGGGATGACGGTTTTGCGAACAGACACGCTCATTCCCTCTGAGCCTTCTTGACGTCTTGCGGGTCGATTCCGCACGAGTTCACCAGCATCTCTCGCTGGTGGAAGAACCGCTTCCATCTGCAGGAGGGATGCGGATACAGCTCACCGGGACACCAGTCGTCCGTCATTGCGCCTAGCTTGCGCGTCTCCCATTCAGCGTGGTCCACTTGCAGATCCCTGAAATACGTTTGCTTTTGCTCGGTGAGACTTCTCAGAAAACGCGAGTGCAAACCAATACGCGACAATGATGCGTGAGGCCCACCGCACGTCGTCGAGCAACGACAAGTCCGCACCGAGCGGCCACCACGGTCGCTCCAATGGTGTCATGAGTGCTCACCCTCTACCATCGTGGGAGGACCGAGTGGCTCGGGAAACCTCGACCGCTGCTCGCACAATGCTGACCTGCTGATCGCTCAGCGAGTCACGACCGTGCCGGTGCGATCATCCACTTCCCCGGAATCCGCACGCGGACAGCACTCCGCCGCGAACGACGCGAGGGTACTCCTGCCATCACACCACTATCGGGGAAGTATCCTCTTCCGAGCAGACCCATGCACGTCCGCTGGGCACATGCGTGGGCGAGAGGGTGAGCGGATCGTGCCGCACGCAGGTTGTCACGTCGAACCCCCGCACGCTCACGGTCGCGAGGGGCGGCGTCATCGACATTCGTCGCAGGCACTCGGATGAGCCGCCTGCCACTCGTTGTCGACTCATCGACTGTATGTTCGAAGGCAGAAGCACTCGTCAGAAAGGGACGACACCAACAGAAGCCCGGCAGCCACGAGAGGGCCAGGCACCAGTATTTGGTCGACTTCGTTCTCGAAGTGAACGGGGGCAAGCGACGTCGACCGCTCTCGCGAAGAGCGCGAGCAGCTCACTCTGCATGGGCCGGAGTCGGATAGTCAGAGTGGGACCGACACAGAGTGCGGAAGACGACAGCGCCCAACGAGGGGCCGTGACGAGCGAAGCACGAGAAAGCGCCCCTCGATTGGGGCGCTGGAGCGGAAGACGGGATTCGAACCCGCGACCTCCTCCTTGGCAAGGAGGTGCTCTACCAGCTGAGCCACTTCCGCCTATTCTTACGGTGGCAACCGACCACCGTTGCACTGGTTAGTATAGTGACCCGGAGCGGCAGTGTCAAGGGGTTCGATCCTCGAACGGCTTCCTGCAGGCTTACCCGGAACCCGGGGCAGGAGCTCGGCGAACACCGGACTCGCGTCGTCCCCAGGGCAACGTCGGGTTTGCGGAACCGCTTCCTCTTCAGCGTGCGGGTACTCGGAATCGACCGGTTAGGAGTGTCGCCTCGGACCGATCGCCGCTCACGGACGCCTCGTTGCCTTTCCCCGGGTCGACCAGTGCGACTCCATCGGACGCTGGTGCCCCTGGTTGACTTAACTCTCGCTGAAGAGCTGCCACGGAACGACCGCGCCACTGTCCAGCGCAACCCCAGCAGTACCAGATCGTTTCTCGCTCCGCCGCGAAACGGGACGCCTTTTCACCTTCGTGCGACCTTCGTTTCCAGCGGCCAACCTCGACAGTGATGCAAGTCGTCGACTCGAACACGCTCCGACTTGGCATGTCGCCCCGAACGGACACAGCGAGGGCCACTCCAACGCCTCGCCTCACCAGAGCCAGGGCATAGTACGGTCCAGGAGATGAGGTGGTGCAGCCAAGCCCCCAATCGAGTGATTGCTCCGGAGGGAAAGCGCCTGACCAAGACCACCGAAAAGGTGCGTTGGCATTGTAGTATCTCCACATTCCTTCGGCGGGAAAAGACTCCCCTGGATCCTGCTTAGGCGCCGTGTCGGAAGAGGATCCGAACCCACGACTCGTCTGAGAGGACATGTCAGCCGGTCGTCAGGCTCTTTCCCACAGTGATCGATCGACTGAAGAACGGTGTCGCAGCACAAGCACGTCGTGCCACTCGGGAAACACACACCGTCAGGAGAGACGTGCATCGATCGACGACAGCTCAAAACGATTCCCAGACGCGCAGGCTCAGCGGCGAGCTGCTCCGCACAACAGGCCCGCTCGATACCGCAAAGTGAATTGCCGAAGAGAGTCCGCTAAAGAGTACCCTCTTCCCCAGTCAGGTCTGCAGAGAGTGTTTCGCGTTTTCCGATGCCCTGTTTCCTCATTCCTGGGGGGCGCTTCCAAGTGCACGGTCACGCTGGAATTCCGGTGACCCGACAACAGCGGGACTCGTCTCCTCGACCAGTTCCTCACCTTGCAGCTCTGCTAATTCCTCGGCCGGTAAGAGCAGAGGCTGCGTCAATTCATCGGGTGTGAGCAAGCGGCGGGGTGGAACCGCGTACGCATGCCGTGCCGGAACTGAAACGAGTTCCAACTCCGGATATCGTAGAGCCGTCAAGCGATGGCCGAAGACGCAACCGGTGTCGATATCGATCGTTCGATTGATCCACACCGGCTCCGTTACCGGCGTGTGCCCGTAGACCACGAGCGCGCGCCCGCGATAATCTAGCGCCCAATTGAGCCGGATCGGTAACCCGCGCTCGTCTACCTCTCCGGTCGTCATCCCGAACAAGGCGATGCGTCGTACCACCGGTGAATCGCGACCATGGTACTCGGCAGGCAAACCCGCGTGCGCGACGACGAGCCGCCCTTCGTCCAAAACGAGATGGTGCGGCAGCTTGCGTAGGAAGCGCCGCACTCGTTGCCGAAACTCCTCCGACTCGACCGCAAGTTGCTCCACACTTGCCTCGAAACCGTGCGCGATCCGCACTTGGTGCCCCTCCAAGTAACGGAGCAACTTTCGGTCATGATTGCCCATCACGGCAGCGGCTCGCCCGCGCGCAACGGCGGACATCGCCAGCTGCAGAACGGGCACGATCTTCGGCCCCCTGTCGACCAAGTCTCCGACGAAGATGAGGCGCCGCCCTCCAGGATGAGCGACCAAGTACTGTAACTCGCCAGGACGATCCCGTTGCTCCGCAACCTGGTAGCCGAGGCGCTCGAGGAGCTCGACCAACTCGTCGAAACAGCCGTGCACATCGCCCACGATATCGAAGGGTCCACGCCACCATCGTCGATCGCTCGGCAACGGTCGACGAACAACGAGTGCGGAGGCAGCCTCTTGCGGACTCCGCAACCAGTAACGCCGTTGGAACGGCTCCTCGACCAGGGCCGCCCGATTCTCCTCCAGTTGAGCGAATTGCCGCTCGAT
>DAOTYK010000128.1:0-1526 GCA_034434855.1 Thermomicrobium sp. | reverse complement strand
GTCGGAAACGCGTAGATCTCCTTGCCCTCCAAGACGATGCGACGTGCGATCCCGCCTGGGCGATTGACGGGAAAGATTTCGCGAGGGGGCCGACTGATGACTTCGGCCTGAAACCAGCCGTGCTCAGGGCAACGTCCGGCATGAAGTTGCCACGGCAAGCGTGCGGTCACACGCCCCAGCTGGCGAACGACGACCCCTTCGAGTTCGCCGCCGCAGAGCGGGCAGCGGAGTGGTGTGTACGACTCCCGGCGAACTGACTTCATGACTCAGCGTTCCCTCACACCGACCCGGCTCAGCGCTCCGGCCCGGAGCGATCCGGCACGATCATAGCATGGAGTCGCTCGGTCGGTGACGGCGAGCACATCGCCACCGCGAACCGCAGTCGAGAGCGTCCACCCTGGCACGCGCTATCGGCTTCCACGCTGGTTGCTCGGTGATCGTCGGTGCCGGATGCCGGGCGGTGTGCGAATCTGGCCAGCAGGCTAGTGGGGCGATAGTCCGCCCCACCAGCCTGCACGCTGCCCGCTTCGTCAATCGAAGACGAGAACGCCGCGGATGACCTGACCGTGCTCGACGTCATGATAGGCCTGGTTGATCTCATCGAGCCGGTAGCGGCGAGTGACGAGTTCGTCCAACTTGAGCTTGCCGTCCCGGTAGAGTGCGAGCAAGCGTGGGATGTCGATGCGCGGTACGTTATGACCGAAAATCGTTCCGCAGACCTCCTTGGCCATCAGCATGAACATGAGGTCGAGAGGGTGCGTTTCCGCCTCGTTGGGGTCGCGGCCGATCGCTCCCACGATGACGGTTCGGCCGGCTTTGCGGGTAGCACGGGTCGCAGTCGTGAGGAGCGATGGGGTCACCAGGCTCGGGGTCAAGATGGTGGCATCAGCACCCACCCCGTGCGTGATGTCCATGATGCGCTGGACGGGATCCTCTCGTGATGCATTGATCGTGTGGGTCGCGCCGAATTCCTTCGCCTTCTCGAGTTTCCAGTCCACCAGATCGATGGCGATGACCTTTTCGGCACCCGCGAGAGCTGCCCCTTGCACGGCGTTCATCCCCACTCCGCCCGTCCCGAAGATGGCCACCGTCTCTCCCGGTCGCACGCGTGCCCGGTTGACGGCCGCGCCCCAGCCGGTGGGGACCGCACAGCCGACCAAACAGGCGCGATCGAGCGGGAGATCGGGATCGATCTTGATCACCGACTCGACGGGACAGACGGTGTACTCGCTGAAGGCAGAAACGAGTGCGAACTGGGCGACATCTTCGCCCCGCTGGTTATGGAGCCGAAACGTCCCATCGAGTTGCGTACCTTGCCCGATCAAAATACCCCGATCGCAGATCGCTGCCAGCCCGCTCAGGCACCAGCGACACGTGCCGCAGGCGGGGATGTAACAGAGCACGACATGGTCACCCGGCTGGACCTCGCTGACGCCGGGACCGACCTTTTCCACGATGCCAGCACCTTCGTGCCCGACGACCATGGGAAAACGAACCGGAGCCTCTCCCTTGGCGAAGTGCCAGTC
>DAOTYK010000127.1:0-2016 GCA_034434855.1 Thermomicrobium sp. | reverse complement strand
TGGCAGGGGCGAACCGTTTATGCCTTCACGCGTCCTGGTGATCTGGAGAGTCAGGTTTTCGCACGAGAACTCGGCGCTGCCTGGGCTGGGGGCTCGGACGAATCGCCGCCGGAACAACTGGAGGCAGCGCTGATCTTCGCACCGGTCGGGGAACTCGTTCCACGAGCGCTCCGCGCGGTGGAGAAAGGCGGTATCGTCGTTTGCGCTGGTATCCACATGAGTGACATCCCGTCGTTTCCGTATGCCTGGTTGTGGGAAGAACGGGTGATTCGTTCCGTTGCCAACTTGACCCGGCAGGACGGCGAAGCATTCATGTCGCTGGCTCCACGCGTGCCGGTGCGGACAGAGGTGCAGCTGTACCGGTTGGAGGAGGCGAACCGAGCGCTGGACGATCTGCGGCACGGGCGCTTCCGTGGTGCAGCCGTCCTGGTGATCGACTCATCATGGCCCGAGTCGGACGGAACTCGTCGCGACAGGCTGGAATGAGTTCCCGAGACAGCGTGAGAAGGCGTGACGATGCCGGGCCGTCGAGTGCTGGGCGTGAGCCATGCACCGATTCCGGCCAGCTGCGGGGCCCTGCCACGCGAGAACGTCTGTCGTGACCGTGATGGTGCTGCGAGTTCCGGGCTCGTAGGACGATCGGGCGGCTCTGAGCGCGTGGACTGATGGAGAGTCGCATGGCCGCGATCTCTGCCCGGGTTACGATCCTGCGGGTGGGCGCCGGGCGAGGCAGAGCTGGGGAGCGACATGCGACTGGCGTCAGTGCGACGGTCGGCCAGCCGAGTCGGCAACCCCTCTCTGGGCGTGGTTTTGAAGCCCTGGCCAATCTGTCTCGCAGGCTGCTACTCGTCCTGTGGACGACTCCTGAGTCCTCGCGACGAGGTTCGGAGCAGGAGAGCCGGAGATTTCTTGCGGTTGCCTGGTAGGAAGTCGGCGACCTTTCGGGACTCTTTCCGCTTTCTGGAAGTTGGTGAGTCGGTATGGTGCGTAAGGGCGTCCCGGATTCTACGGGGAATCGGCACCGGCCGGCGTGTGACCAAGTCGATGAACGCACAGAGTACGGATCCGGTGACCGCGGGCTTGTCGTCACCATGGCGCCGCAGTGAAAACGCGAGGTGGAGACGTGAGTGCTGGACGCCCTGGACGGTGAGCGTGCAGGTGCCGGTGTCGTGCAGTACGAGCGGGCAGTGATAGTGCACCTCGATGTGGATGCGCGGCTTACCGTAACCGAGAGCGAGCAAGTCGGCGTCCGCCAAGCCGAGCGTTCGAACGAGCGCTGACTCCGCTTCGGTGACGTAGCGGAAAATCGCCGGGTAGTACACGTAGCCGAGGGGATCGACATCGGCCCAGAGGATTTCGAAGGGAATCGTGATCGACCGCATCACTGTCCCTCCCTTGTCAAGCGTACGGGGCGATGTCCGATCCGACAGTACCGACATGCACGAAGTGGATCAGCCTCGTTTGTGCGCGTCCCCAGTGATCGACCGAGGTGGAATTCGATCGTCCACATTGCCATGTCCTCTCAGTGAGGTAACGCGTCGTTGTTGCGTGGCAGCGGTGACGTGCTCCTGTCCCGACCGCGAAGAGCGTAGCAGCGAACGTGGTTCGGAATGTGACGAAGGCGTCACCAGGCGTGATACGGATGAGGAGCAGATCACGTGTATCGCGGCCGGTGGCCATGGAGGGAGATGTCCGCAGTCGGAGGGGGATGCACACGATGCAGGCACTCGTGGTGCCGCGGGACGAGCGCAGGTGACTCTGCGCACGGCCAGCGTGGAGCGTGTGGTTCTCTCTTGGCTGCGGAAGCGCGGGGGCAGCAGTTTGTGGGTGTTCATGCGTGGTTCGAAGTCCTTGTGGAGGGCGAGATCTAGCAGCCCGAGACTGTGGAGCCGACGGTGAGATCGCCATTGCATGGCGGGAAGCAGTGAGATATACTGGGAGGTGTTGAGCCTGGGCCCACGTAGCTCAGGAGGCAGAGCACAATCTTGGTAAGATTGAGGTCCCGGGTTCGAGTCC
>DAOTYK010000126.1:0-2381 GCA_034434855.1 Thermomicrobium sp. | reverse complement strand
CTGCACCTCGTCGTCGATCGGCCGGTCGTTCTGACCATCACGTCGCACGATGTCATTCATTCCTTCTGGCCACCGCGTCTCGCCGGTAAGGTCGACGCGGTACCCGGTCGAGCGCACACGATGGTCTTCACGCCGGAAGAGACTGGAGTGTTCTACGGTCAATGTGCGGAACTCTGCGGCGCGCAACATGCCCACATGCAATTCCGCGTCGTCGTCCAGACACAGGAGGAGTTCGACGCTTGGGTCGCCAAGCATCGTCAGCCGCTTCCCGAGCCCGCACCCGGTACTCTGGCAGCGACCGGCAAACAGTTGTTCGAGGGACAAGCGGGATGCGCCGGTTGTCACCAGGTCTCACCGACGTATGATCCGGCGACGCCGATCAACAAGACGCTGGCTGTTGGACCCAATCTCGCCTTCATCGGGGAACGTCACATTCTCGGCGCCTTCACCAACAACACGCCGGACGAGCTGCATCGTTGGATCGCACAGACTTGCGATGTCAAACCCTATTCGATCATGTGCGAGAAGTGGTGGCGTATCCGAGCTGAGCAGAATACGCTCTTGACCAACGACGAGGTCAATGCCATCGTGGAATATCTTCTCTCGCTCAAATAAACTCGTCCCGAGCCTGGCAGCGGGAGGTGGTTATGAGCGGCAGGTATCGAGCAGCGCCGAGACGCAACGCGAGAATGACCAGAACGCAGGCAGAGCAGAACCGCACGTGGGAGGGCACCGATGGCTGAAGCGGCAATCAGACTCGAGCAGGCCGGGTACCGGCGCTCCGCGCTGGTCGAGTGGTTGACGACGGTCGACCACAAAAAGATCGGTATTCTGTACTACTGGACATCGATCATCTATCTTCTTCTCGCTGGCTTTCTGGCACTCCTGATGCGGATCCAACTGGCCCAACCGAACATGAACTTTCTTGGGCCGAAAACGTACAATGAAGTCATGACCATGCACGGGACGATGATGATTTTCGCGGTCGCGATGCCTTTGAACGCTGCCTTCTTCAATATCGCTGTGCCGCTCATGATCGGTGCACGTGATGTTGCCTTCCCGCGCCTGAATGCTTTCTCCTACTGGTCGTTCCTCTTCGGTTCGCTCCTCCTCTGGTCCAGCTTTCTCTTCGGACACGTGCCGGATGCTGGGTGGACTGGTTACGCGAATCTCTCGAGCAGCGGTCTCTATTCCGCCGGTCCTGGACTGGATTTCTGGGACCTAAGTCTCCAAGTACTCGGAATCAGCTCGATCGCTGGTGCGCTCAATTTCTTCGTCACCATCGTCAACATGCGGGCGCCTGGTATGTCGCTCATGCGCATGCCGGTCTACGTCTGGATGGTTCTCATCACAGCGATTCTGATTCTTCTCGCCTTCCCGTCGCTCACTGTCGGTCTCTTCATGATCATGTTCGACCGCTTCTTCGATACCAATTTCTTCAATCCTCTCCACGGTGGTGATCCCGTCATTTGGCAGCACTTGTTCTGGATCTTCGGTCATCCTGAGGTCTACATCCTGGTTCTGCCGCCGATGGGCATCATCTCCGAGATCTTGCCGACGTTCTCCCGTAAGCCGCTCTTCGGCGCTCCCTTCGTGATCTTCGCTGGTATGGCCATCGCGTTCTTGAGTTTCTTCGTTTGGGCTCACCACATGTTCACTGTCGGCCTCGGCCCGGTACCCAACGCGCTCTTCGCCGCCTCGACTATGCTGATCGGGATCCCGACGGGGGTCAAGGTGTTCAACTGGCTGGCCACCATGTGGGGCGGCTCGATCGATTTCAAGACACCGATGAAGTTCGCGACTGCCGCCGTCTGGCTCCTCATGGTCGGTGGGGTCACCGGCGTGATGCACGCGACCGTTCCCCTCGATTACCAGCAGCATGACTCCTACTTCATCGTGGCACACTTCCACTACGTCATCTTCGGCGTGATCGTGAACGCGCTGTTGGCTGGAACCTACTACTGGTTCCCCAAGATGTACGGGCGCTTGCTCGATGAGCGGCTCGGCTCGCTGCACTTCTGGTTGACCTTCATCGGAATGAATCTGACGTTCTTCCCTATGCACTTCGTCGGCTTGGATGGTATGCCGCGCCGGTACTTCACCTATTCGGCCGAGACCGGTTGGGGTACCTGGAACCTGGTGATCACTATCGGTGCCTTCATCCTCGGATTGGCTCAGGTCGTACTGCTCGTCAACGTCTACAAGACGATGCGTCAACCCGCGACGGCCCCGGCCGACCCGTGGGATGGCCGCACGCTCGAATGGACGATTCCCTCGCCACCTCCCGCGTACAACTTCGCGGTCATTCCTACCGTTCGTGGGCGCGATGCGTATTGGATCGAAAAGTATGGCGACGGACATCATACGCCGGCGGTGAGCGA
>DAOTYK010000125.1:0-1642 GCA_034434855.1 Thermomicrobium sp. | reverse complement strand
AGCCAACTCGCCGAGGGAAACAGGAAAGCCCGGATAGAGCCATCCCCCGTTGCGCCCGGAGGCGCCGAAGCCAGCGATCCGCTGCTCCAGGATAGCGACGTTCAAGCCCGGCTCACGCTCCAGCAGGTAATAGGCCGTCCACAAGCCAGTAAAGCCAGCACCGAGAATGGCGACATCGGCTTCGTAGGTTCCCTCGAGAGCGGGCCGCGGAGACAAGTCGTCACCGCACGTTTCCAACCAGAAGCTGTACTGACCATACAGGCGTCGCGGGTCGAGTGTCCCGGCCATGGCTCGTCCTCCCCTACCGCACGCAGTATGACCCAGTGCCGAGCGCGGTACAAGCTCAGACTGCCATCAGGTGCTCTACCAGCCGGTCACGCACGCTAACCTCGAGACGAGCCTCAGCCTACCCAGTGAGGAGTAGCCCACTCGGCCACCATGATCAGCACCCCGTCGTATCCAGCTGGTGCCTACCTCCGGCGCAAGCGCTTTCGAGTAACTCATTCCGGCACAGCGGATGCAACGACGCTCGTCGCACGATATCCAGGAGCCGGAGACCTTGGCCCGCCACTCGCGCGCCACCCGAACCGCTTCCCCACATTCCCTGTCGCGAGCAGTGCCGGCTCCACTGGTGTCCGGCCGTGCGAGGCTGCCTCCCCATCGCACCGCCGCCGTCGTCCGATCGCTCCTCTCATCACTGCTTGCATCGCTCACGTACGCTCCCGGCCGCTCCACTTCCCATCGCGTCCAGCAATCCGCCGACAGGAGCCGACCTCGCGCCATGCCGCCCTGATCCGAGGCGACTCGCTGCGCTGATGCAACAGCACGAGGTGCCATTTTCCGCCAGACCACGCCGTCGCCGCCCCAACCCCCGGCCGCGGGAAAGACGGCGGCACCACGACCGACCTGAGCCCGCGGCTCGGGCACGGACGCCCGCGAGCCTCCCATGCCGGAAACGGCTCTCGTCGCTCCATCCCCTTCACGGGGTGCCCGATGGAGTTGGCGTGTCAACTGCTTGCCTGCCACGAGCCCCAAGCAGACGACCGCTCACGTGAGAACGCTTGCCACCCGACTCGGCTCTCCCGCCCCCGTTTCGTCCTGCCCGACTGGACCAGGAGCACTGCGTCCCCAAGCCCCCGGTCACCCCTCCACAGTGCGGACGCCAGGATTGCAGCAGCACGGGAACCCGGACGCCTGTGAGGCAACAGGTCAGGAGGCAGAGGCCGGGCGAGCCGACGCTGCAGGTTCGCGGATAGCTCCGTCCGGTCCAGCTCCCACCGCACTGGTCTCCGGTGCCTGCAGGGACAATGCCGCAGCCGGCGCGCAGCGAGCAAAGATGCGCCCCTCGTCCAACAGCGTGAGTCCCCAGGGCAGGTAGACCTCGCGCCCCTGCTCCCGGAGAAGGAGCCTCGCGACGAGAGGCTGGCACCCGCGCACGAGGTCAGCCGGCACGATCGCATCCGCCAGCTCGTCACTGACGAGCTGATCGGCGAATCGAACGCCGGTGCCGACGAGCGACCTCAGCTGAGGGACAGGTTCGTTTCTTTGGGCGTGTTCGTGCTCGGCCCGCGGCGAGGACGTACCGCGTTTTCCATTCTGCTCGCCGAGACTCGTTCGGTGCTTCCGCCAGCCAGAAGGCAGT
>DAOTYK010000124.1:0-3921 GCA_034434855.1 Thermomicrobium sp. | reverse complement strand
TCACGCGCCGTGTGGCAAGCGCGCGCACCTCATGGCTTCTGGGCTTGCCACTCGGACGTTATTTCGAACGGTTCCCAGCTCCCGCACAAGTGCGTGCGGGATACAGCTGCGTGGCCACTGATGCATCGCTGGTGGTAAGTGATCGCCACGGTCCAGTGCAGTACGTGGTCATCAATGTCGGCTTCTGCGTTCTGGAATACGGTGAGGAGCCTGCGGCTCAACTCGGTTCGGACCCGATCGTCCTGTGGAGAGAGGAAGAGCTTTCGATTCCCGATGGTAGTCGCCGAATACCGATCATCGGCAACGTGCTCGCGATGCGTCGGATGGTCGCCGAACTCGAAGCAGCGTTACGCTTGACCCAGCATGTTCACGAGCCGGTTCTCGCTCTCCAGGATGGAACCCTGATTCCCTGGGTGTTGGAGGGGCAGACCTCCGGCCTAGTGCAGTGGGGAATCGAGGGGTATGCGCGGACCCTGGCGGAGTTTCGCCGTCGAAGAATACCAGTGGCCGGGGTCATCAGTTATCCTGGTTCGCGTGACATCGTCAACGTCCTGCGCGTAGCAGCTTGTGACTATCCCCGACTGGGGCACATCGTGAATTGCGATGACTGCCTCCGTCGTGTCGCGAGAGGGGAACGCGTGCAGGCCTGTGCGATCGTCCCCGACGTCACCGACCGCTGGCTCTTCGCGATGCTCGATGACGTTCGCCTGGCACCGGGGGAGCGGTCCACATGCTTTCGAAGCCAATCGTCCATTCTGGATCAACTACCTGCGGACGACCGTATCGTGTTCTTCTATCTTCATACCGGAACGGAAGTCGCACGCGTCGAACTCCCGCATTGGGTCGCTGTGGATCGAGATCTCCTGGATTTTGTCCATACGGTCGTGTGGGATCAGTGCACTCGGGCGCGAGGGTACCCTTTGGCACTCCAAGAGGCGCACGAGCAGGCAGTCGTGCATCGGGAAGAGCGGCTCCAGCTCGCCGCCTTGATCGAGCAGTTCTTCGCCAGCAATGGTTTCCTGGAGCAGCGCTCGGCAAAGGAGCGGAGCAAGCGGGTGCGGTATGCATGAACGACGAATCGGCGAAGTCGTCGAGACTTCGACCGTGCAGTTCGTAGTCGAGTGCGATGAGTTGGATCGAGTTCCCGAATTAGGCTCGTTCGTGCGTGTCGCAGGAACGGATGTCGAGGCAATCTACGGCATCGTGGCGTATGCCGAAACGACGGCTGTCGACCCTGGCCGACGCGTCGTTCGACGCGGTTCAGGAGAAGTCCGGGATCGGGCTCTGTACGAGGCAAACCCGGAACTTCGTTTCGTTCTCCGTTCGCTGTTCGTTGCGGTCGCGATCGCTCACGAAAGGAGCCGCCGCCTGTTCTTTCTCTTGCCGCCGTGCCCTCCACCGTTGCACTACAGCGTCGAGCTGGTCCCCCCTGAGGAGGTCTGGCGATTGACCGATTCTTGTCGTTACTTTTCCCTCTTGCTTGCAGTGCATGGAGAGGTTCCAGCTGAGCAACTCTTGGCGTCCCATTTGAGTTACGTATTCCGTGCCCGTGGTAACGACGAGGGTTGGCTCGAAGGGGCAGCACAAGAGCTTGCGAGGCTGCTCAAGCGTGACTACGATCGCCTCCGTCAAGTTTTGGAGGCCATCGAGCCGCTCATCGAAAAACCCCGTCCGAATTAGTGCCGAAAGTGGCGTTCCCCGGTGAACACCATGGCGATCCCCGCTCGCTCCGCAGCTTCAACGACTTCACGATCACGCTTGGAGCCTCCAGGCTGAACGATCGCGGTGATTCCTGCAGCGGCCGCGAGCTCGACACTGTCCGGAAATGGGAAAAATGCATCGCTTGCAAGGACGGCTTGCCGAGCTCGCTCGCCGGCTCGCCATAAGGCGAGCCGGACCGCATCGACACGATTGGGTTGGCCACCGCCGATCCCCACCGTTTGAGCGTGTCGCGCGATGACGACTCCGTTGGAGAGGACGAACGGCACCACTGTCCAAGCAAAGACAAGGTCGTGCCATTCGGTCTCAGTTGGCTGGCGATTCGTCACGATTTGCCAGGTCTCCGGCAGGCGGAATGGTCGATCTGCTGACTGAATGAGAACAGCATCCCCCACGCTCCGGAAAACGAGGCCAGGATCGTTCCAGAAGGGAGCGGTGATCAAGCGCAACGACTTTCGCCGCGCGAATAGTTTCTCCACGTCAGGTTGCTTGTCTGGGACGATCACGAGATCGAAGAAGTGTTGGGTAATGGCAAGAGCCGTCTCGGCGTCCAGTGTGCGATTCAGGGCAACGATGCCCCCGAAGGAAGAGACCGGATCAGCCTCGAAAGCGCGCAGGAAGGCTTCGTGTGGAGTCGCTGCCACAGCGACACCGCAAGGTGCGGCGTGCTTCACGATGACAGCGGCTGGTTGAGAAAAACGCTGGACGAGTTGCCAAGCGGCCACGGCGTCGAGCACGTTGTTGTAGGAAAGTGCAGCCTCACCAACGACCTGCCATCGACTCACTTGGGGAGAGGTGCCGAGAATCTGGTAGATGGCGGCGCGTTGGTGAGGATTTTCTCCATAGCGGAGCGTATGGAGTTTCCGGAGTGGGAGCGGAAGCAGGTCAGGAAACTCTTCAGTGCGCAGATAGCTGGCAATCTGGGCATCGTAGGTCGCCAGATGGGCGAAGGCTTTGGCGGCGAGCGCCCGTCGAGTCTCATGATCGATTCCGTTGATGCCAACTTGGGCGAGCTTGTCGGCGATGGCTTCATAATCAAGCGGATCACAGATCGGGAGAACCCAGGGAAAGTTCTTAGCGGCAGCGCGCAACAATGCTGGCCCACCAACGTCGATCAGTTCGAGGGCGACATCCTCGGGTGTCTCCGGTGTGACCTGTCGATCAAAGGGGTACAAGTTGACAGCGACCAGCTGGATGGGGACGATACCGTGCTCTGCCAATTGTTCCAGGTCACTCGAGCGATCGTGCCGAGCCAGTACGCCAGCGTGGACGGCGGGGTGAAGCGTTTTCACTCGTCCTTCGAGCAGCTCAGGAAAACCAGTCAGCTCCGAGATCTCGCGCACGGGTAACCCGTGTTCTCGGAGCACACGCGCTGTACCGCCGGTGGCGACAATTTCCCAACCGAGGTCGAGCAAGCGTTGGGCGAAGACCGCGATACCCGTCTTGTCCGCGACGGACAGCAAAGCGCGCATGGTTCCCCCACATCTTATGGCAGCCGAGCCCAGCGAACGGTGACTTGCTTACCGAAGACATTCCGGAACAAGCTACTCCGTGCCTGTGCCTTTTCGATCTCCAGGGTCGGATAGGTTTCGGAATGGACCGAAATGATTACCGAATCATCGGTGATTTCGACAGTAAGATCTTTCACGAAGCGCTGGTGACTGGCGTCGAGGCCCTCGGCAATGCGGAGGAGCGCGGCGAGTTGCTCGACGAGATGCCGCTCGCGCGGTGGAAGACGTTTGAACTGTGGGTGAGCCAGTGACGGTTCAGCTGCGCGATGGTACCGCGCGATGGTTGCGATCATGAGCTGTTGCGTACGGTCGAAACCGCGGAGCGGAAGAGCCATGATGCGATCGAACGAATGCCGATGGTGGTCGGCGAGCGAGCGAAACTGCCCGCAGTCATGCCACAACGCCGCAGCCGCGAGCAGATCACGCCCTTCGGGAGGCAAAGCGAGTGGCTCGCGGAGTTGGTCGAAGAGCCGAAGGGCCAGAAACGCAACATGGTCCGCATGATCTGGGTCGGGGGTCTCGATCGATGCTGCCGCGCGTGCCCGATCGATGGAGGGGTCCGTGTCCCGCATCGTGAAGCGACTCCTTCCGGGGGTTAGTATGCTCCAACCCGGCCTCAGAGGCGATCGATCACGATTTTGATGATCGCGCGGAGAGTCTCGATGACCCCGATCGATTGGATGGCGATAGC
>DAOTYK010000123.1:0-2879 GCA_034434855.1 Thermomicrobium sp. | reverse complement strand
TCGTGCCAGCCGAGATGTTGGGTGTCGATTCTGGTCTGGGTTATGCCATCCTGGACGCACGGGACCGGCTCGACTATGGTGAACTGATGGCTGTGCTCCTGGTGATCGGAATGAGCGGTCTCGCCTTGGATGGCCTGGCACGGGTCGTCCTGCGCGAGCGGCCTCTCGTACGCCGGCGAAGACGGCGCCAGCCGCTCGTCGTGGTTGCGGTTGCCGACCGGGGAAACTGAGATCAGCTGGACCGCTCGCGGGGAAGCAGCCCCGCGACGGTCCAGTCGTCCGGACAGGGAACGGGCTGACCAGGAGCGACGAGCGGGATGAGCGTCCATTGACCGATCGGCGAAACGCAAAGCATGACCGGAGAGCCAGTTGAAGCGTGGCTGAGCAGATCGTTCACGCAGGTCGAGTAGTCGCGTTCGGGACAGAGCTCCTCGGCTTGGTTCAGGAGATCGCTCGTTCCATCTCGTGTCTCCGGGACACCGATACCAGGGACACGGGCGGCGATGCGCCGGAGCAGAAGGGCGGCTAGCGCCTCCGTCCGGTCGAGTACCACTCGGCACTGCTCGGGAACGCTCGCGTCACACGCGGCAGTAAGCGAGACGGCTGCGACGACGTTATCGACCTGAAACCAGAGTGTCGAACGTGCGAAGCCAGGAACAGGAGCGGGTGCGAGCGTGAGGTGGCTCCGGGCACCGCGTGGGCGATGGGGGAGCGCTCGACCAGGAGTTGCCTGACTCATCGTCTGGAAAGCGGCGGCTGCGCCGGTCGCACTTGCGAAGATGTCGAGTCGACAGGACGCGGCGATGAAGGGTGCGGCTTGTCGTTCTGTGTGGGCTTGCGTCAGCGCTCGTTCCAGTTCGTCTTGGGTGAGAAAGCCGTCCGCGTCCTCGCCCGGCATGCTGGGTGGCTCGTAAGCGTAGTGGAGGTATGCACCACTGAGACGCTGCCAGGCTACGAGATCGTCCGGCTGCACCGAGGGGGTGTCACGCTGAGCGGTCAGGCGGTTGTCCAGGATTTGCCGGGCAACGACTTCGAACCCCTCCGGCAGGTGCTCGATACCGAAGCACGTATCGCGGGCGAGGAGCCCGGCTCGCGTCGCATACGGGGGAAGCTGAGACGGCTGCGTCGCGCAGCCGCTCACCAGGAAGACCAGCACGAGCAGCGGCAAGGTACGGCGGAAGAGTTCAGCGTCGCCCACGAGCATCTCCCCATGACCATGGTCGAAGGGACGGCGATCCGGTCGAGCGCGGTTCGGCGAGAAGGACGTCGTCGAGCAGCAGGATCCCGCGGGGTACCCCCGTCGGCTGGCCGAAGGTGAGCGTGCTCATGGCCACTGATTCTCCGGACGGGGGCAATGCGACATCGAGGATCGGCTGCGAGGCATCGTCCACCTGACAGATGATGTGTGTTGATCCTGCTGGTGAGACGTTCAGCGAGCATTTGTACCACACCCCGAACGCGAGCAGCTCGCGACTTTGAAGAGTGCGGCGTCCGTCATCGATCGCGAGTCGTCCGTTTGCGTCTAGGGCGAGACGCATAACCGCTCGTCCGTTCTGATCGGACAACGCTACGGTTTGGAGTCTAGTGGACTGCTGATCGAGGAGTTGAAAGCGGAAGCGGACGAGGAGGCTCGTTCGAGCGACTGGGAACGGTCGCACCAGTGCTGCTGGTGCACCGTGGAAGTCGAGGCGAGCGGCGCGGTTGTCCGCCGTGCCGCTCCGCTCCTGGATCATGACAGGTCCGATCGTGACCCAGTTCGCGAGCGTGTCCGATTCGAAGTCGTCAGCGAACACGATCGGCGGAGGTGTTACGACGGTGAGTTCCGCGCGAGTGAGCGATCGGAGACCAGCCAGGTCGAGGGTTTCGACCGCATACTGGTACCGTTGACCGGGTCGGACAGAGCGATCGCGAAAGACCGTTGTCGTACCGACCGAGGCGAGAAACTGACCATCACGCTCGATGCGGTAACGGAGCGGTCGGGTGCGGTTCGTGGCTGGTTCCCAGCGGAGTTCGACTGTGCTCGAACTCGCGGCAACGACGCGGAGGGCACGTGGCGCATCCGGAGGGGATCGCTCGAGCGTGACCGAAACGTTCGCGAAGCCCACGACGAGATCGCTCGTCGCTGCAGGTTGAGTGAACGACACGAGGAATGGTCCTTGGCCGACCGGGGTAGGAAGTTGGGTCCCCGCCAGTTCGATGTGGTGAGGCGGGTCAGTCTCGAGCAGGAGTTCAACGCGGGCGAGGGGAGGCGCGTGCAGGGTAAGCAAGAGTGCCCGGAGATCACTGTCCCAGCCAGCATCGACGATTCCCACGGTCATGGCACGGTTGTAGCCCTGGCCCGTGAGGGTTTCGATCCGGTTGACACCGAGACGGTCGTTGCGTGGTAGGCCAGGCACATCCCGGAAGAGGAGTGGTTGGGTCATAGCGACGACAGTTCCATCGGCGGCGAGGAGTTCGGCGCGTACCACCGTGAGAGGCCCGGTGAGCGGGAGTTCGAGCGGAAGACTGGCCGGCGTAGTGCCGAGTGCCTGTTCCCCGGACGGTCTCCCGTTCACGATCCAACGGAGGTGTGTGGCAGGAGCGAGGTTGCCGCGGAGTTCCGCAAATACGGTAGTCGTCTCTGCCTCGTTCGAGACGAAGATGGGGTAGCGCACGGCTGGTGGTTCGTCGGTACCAGGCCTTGCGCTGAGCCAGACGGTGCCGCGGAAGGTGTTGCGGGCGAGGAAACTGCGTCCTTCGTAGAGCGCGCGGACGATCGAGTCGAGCCGCAGCGATGGGGCGTACACGAAGGTCGCCGGATTACCGCGGTCGATCAGTTCGTGGCTATCGGTACCGAAGGAGCCGAGGATCGGGAAGCCGCGCTGGAGCAGTTCGTCCCA
>DAOTYK010000122.1:0-2484 GCA_034434855.1 Thermomicrobium sp. | reverse complement strand
CACGTGCACTGCGTGGTGTGTGGCGAACTCGTCGACGTCGAGGTGCCGACCGCATTGCTCGCGCGCCAAGTCGCGGCCGAGAAAACCGGGTTCGAGATTCTCGACCACCAAACAGTCTTTACCGGGATCTGTCCATCCTGTCAGGAGAAGCGGGATCGCGTCGTGCAGGAACCACGGGCCAGCCGGCGCTGATCCCTGCCCGAAACCCGAAAGAGGAAGGGGGACGATGCGGACCGAGTTTCGAAACGATGTAGTATAGTAAGTCAGAAGGGCGACGGAACGAAGGAGGGACACGACAGCATGACTGAACACACGCCGCTTTTCGTGATCGAAAACCTGCGCGCGGGCATCGAGGGGAAAGAGATCCTGCGCGGGGTGAACCTAGTGATCGAGCGAGGTGAAATTCACGCCTTGATGGGACCGAACGGTTCGGGCAAAAGTACGCTGGCCTACGTGATCGCTGGGCATCCCAACTACGAGGTCTACGAGGGACGCATTCTGTACAAGGGCGAAAACGTGCTCGAGCTCCCGCCCGATGAGCGCGCACGGATGGGCATGTTCCTGGCTTTCCAGTATCCGACCGCTATCCCCGGCGTGACCATGGCGAACTTCCTGCGCCTGGCGGTCAATTCCGTGCGCAAGGCGCGTTTCGGAGAGGACAAGGCACTCAGCCCGCGCGAGTTCCGGCGATTGCTCCGCGAAAAGCTCGAGATGCTTCGCATGGATGAGAGCTTCGCCTCGCGCTACCTCAACGAGGGATTCTCGGGTGGCGAGAAGAAGCGAGCCGAAATCCTGCAGATGGCGATGCTCGAGCCGGAGTTCGCCGTGCTGGACGAGACCGACTCTGGTCTCGACATCGACGCACTGCGGACGGTCTCCGAAGGAGTAAACCGTCTCTTCAACCCGAATATGGCCCTGCTGGTCATCACGCACTACCAGCGCATCTTGAACTACATCCGACCACACTACGTGCACGTCATGCTGGACGGCAAGATCGCTGTCTCCGGTGGACCGGAACTGGCTGAGGAACTCGAAGAGAAGGGATACGACTGGGTCAAGGGGCAGTTCGCGGAAGCGACCTCCTGACCGAGCCGTACCGAAGGAGGAACGTGCTATGACGACACCGGAAGTCGAACTCAAGCGATTGGGAAGCGAGTACGCTGAGAAATACGGGTTCCGCGACCCCGAGCAATACGTCTTCAAAGCACGCAAGGGCCTCGATCGGGAGGTGGTGGAGCAGATCTCTTGGATCAAGAACGAGCCGGAGTGGATGCGCGAGTTCCGGCTCAAGGCGCTCGACTACTTCCTGCGGCGCCCGATGCCGACCTGGGGCGCGGACCTCTCCGAACTGAACTTCGACGAAATCGTCTATTACATCAAGCCAACCGAGCGCCAGGGTTCGAGCTGGGAGGAACTTCCCGAGCACATCCGCCGCACGTTCGATCGGTTGGGCATCCCAGAAGCCGAGCGGCGTTTCCTCGCCGGCGTCGGCGCCCAGTACGAGTCGGAGGTCGTCTACCACTCGCTCCGCGAGGAACTCAAGCGGCTCGGCGTGATCTTCTGTGATATGGATACGGCCGTCCGCGAGTATCCGGACCTGGTCAAGCAGTACTTCGGGACCATCGTGCCCCCCAACGATAACAAGTTCGCTGCTCTCAACTCAGCCGTCTGGTCGGGAGGCTCCTTCGTCTATGTCCCCGAGGGGGTGCGGGTCGAAGTACCGCTCCAGGCCTACTTCCGCATCAATGCCGAGAACGTCGGGCAGTTCGAGCGCACGCTGATCATCGTCGAGCCTGGTGCCTACGTCCATTACGTGGAGGGTTGTACCGCTCCGATCTACAGCGCGGCCTCGCTGCATAGCGCCGTGGTCGAGATCATCGTCAAAGAAGGCGCCCGCTGCCGCTATACGACCATCCAGAACTGGTCGAAGAACGTCTACAACCTCGTGACCAAGCGGGCAGCCGCGTACCGTGATGCCACTATGGAGTGGGTGGATGGGAATCTCGGCTCCAAGGTCACCATGAAGTACCCGGCCGTGTGGTTGATGGAGCCGGGTGCCCGCGGTGAAGTGCTCTCGGTCGCCTTCGCTGGTGATGGCCAGCATCAGGATGCTGGCGGCAAGATGGTGCACGTCGCACCGTACACCTCATCCCAGATCATCTCCAAGTCGATCTCCAAAGGGACTGGCCGGGCTAGTTACCGCGGATTGGTCAAGGTGCACCGCGGCGCCCACCATGTGCGCGCCAACGTGGTGTGCGACGCGCTCCTGCTCGACGAGCAGAGCCGCACGGACACCTACCCGTATATGGAGATCGAGGAGGAGCAGGTGTCGATCGGCCACGAGGCGACGGTGAGCAAGGTGGCCGAGGAACAGCTCTTCTACCTGCAGAGCCGGGGACTCACCGAAGCCGAGGCGATGAGCATGATCGTCAACGGTTTCATCGAGCCGATCACCAAGGAACTGCCCCTGGAGTACGCGGTCGA
>DAOTYK010000121.1:0-2649 GCA_034434855.1 Thermomicrobium sp. | reverse complement strand
GAGGAACTCCGCATCGAGGTGCTCCCCTCCGTGGAACTGGACAAAGTCATCGCCACAGTTCCACCAAAAGCGACCCTGACTGTGACGAGTTCACCTGCGCATGGTGTCGACGGCACCTTGACCACCGCTCTCGCGCTGCGCCAACACGGTTATCGGGTCGTCCCCCATCTCGCCGCACGGGCACTGCGCAGCCACCAGGATCTCGCGTCCCTCTGGCAGCAGTATGTCGCCGCCGGTATCGACGAGGTGTTCGTCGTTGGCGGTGATCAGACAGAGCCAGCCGGTGAGTTCCCCGACTCCCAGACTCTCTTGACTGCGCTCGTCGAGCTCCAACCACGCCCGCGACGGATCGGAATCGCTGCCTATCCGGAAGGACATCCTCACATCCCAGCCGATGTGCTCGAAGCGGACCTCCTTACCAAGCAAGCCCTCGCCGATTACGCTATTACCCAGCTGGTGTTCGATCCCGATGCCCTGGTGAGATGGCTCACAAAAATACGATCGCGCGGCTTCACTTTGCCACTCTATCTTTGTCTACCCGGCACTCTACGGCTCGATCGTCTGATCCGCATCGGCCTACGCCTTGGCCTGGGAACCTCGCTCCGCTACCTCGAAAAGCAACGGGGTCTGGTCGGTCGCCTCCTGACCGGCGGTATCCACTATGATCCGAGTGACCTCTTGGATGAACTCGCCCGGCGTCCAGCTGCGATTCAGGGCGGGATTGTCGGCATCCATTGGAGCAGTTTCAATGCTCTCGCCAGCGTCGTCGAGTGGGTCGCTGCCAAACGTGCACGACTCGGTTGCCCAGGGGAAGGAGTGCAAGCATGAGCGGAACGCAGCTCAAAAAGCTGCGGCCGGTCAGCGAGATAGCCAATGAACTCGGCCTTTTGCCGGAGGAAGTCGAGCTCTATGGGCCCTACAAGGCGAAGATCACGCTCGACGTGCTCGCACGGCTCGACACTCCACGGGCACGCTACATCCTCGTTACGGGAATCAACCCTACTCCATTCGGTGAAGGGAAGACGACCGTCTCGATCGGTCTCGGTCAGGCTTTCGGACGGCTCGGACTCCGCTCCATCGTGACCGTCCGCCAGTCATCCATGGGCCCCGTCTTCGGAACGAAGGGGGCGGGTGCCGGTGGCGGTGCGGCTCAGCTCCATCCCTTCCCCGACCTCGCCTTGCACTTCACCGGCGACCTGCATGCTGTCACGACCGCCCATAACCTGCTCGCGGCCTTGATCGACAATGCACTCTACCATGATGCCATTCCGCTCGATCCTCGCACGATCACCTGGCCTCGCGTGCTCGATCTCAATGACCGCGCACTCCGCCAACTGATCGTCGGACTCGGCGAGACGACCCGCACCGTTCGAGCGACCCGTTTCGACATCACGCCCGCCTCCGAGGTCATGGCTATCCTCGCCTTGGCACGTGACTATCGCGATCTGCGCCAGCGCCTTGGGCAAATCGTAGTCGGCCGTACGTGGCAAGGACAGGCCGTCACGGCAGAGGACCTCGGGGGTGCCGGCGCGATGGCTGCCCTCCTTGTCGATGCCCTCAAGCCGAATCTCGTCCAGACGAGCGAGGGAACCGCCGCCTTCGTGCACACCGGCCCCTTCGGCAACATCGCCACTGGCACGTCATCCGTGATCGCCGATCTCCTGGCGGTGCGACTGGCCGATGTGGTCGTGACGGAAGCCGGTTTCGGTACTGATCTAGGAGCCGAGAAATTCTTCCACCTCAAGTGCCGGGCCAGTGGTTTGGCTCCGCACGCTGCAGTGCTCGTCGCCTCCGTCCGTGCCCTCAAGGTCCAAGGCGGCAAGCGCGTCCGCGACATCGAGACAGGGGGCGAGGATCTCGTTGCACTCGAGGCGGGTTTACCGAATCTTTTCAAGCACCTGGAGAATCTCCGCATTTTTGGCGTGCCGGCAGTGGTGGCAATCAACCGGTTCCCCACCGACACCCCACGGGAAATCGAACACCTCGCCCAAGCGGCTCGCGAGGCAGGTGCCTGCGACGTCGCCGTGGTCGAGGTGTTTACCCGCGGTGGGGAAGGGGGCCTCGAATTGGCCCGGGCCGTGCTTCAAGCTGCCCAGGAGACACCAGCGATCCGCCCAGTATACGAGCTCGATTGGCCACTGGAACGCAAGGTCGAGGCCGTGGCGCGCACGTTGTACGGTGCGGGAGCCGTCCGCTTCAGCCCCGCCGCCAAACGTCAACTCGACGACCTCGTTCGGCTCGGCTACGACCGGCTGCCGATCTGTATCGCAAAGACCGCCCAATCACTCAGTGCTGACCCGAACGTGCTCGGCCGACCTGAAGGCTTCACGGTCGAGGTACGCGAACTGCGCCTCTTCGCCGGTGCGGGCTATGTCGTCGTCTTGCTCGGAGATATCCAGACGATGCCGGGACTCGGTCGTCATCCGCGAGCCGCGCACATCGATATCGACGAGCACGGCAGAATCTTGGGCGTTTCGTAAAGATCCTCGCGAGAAACAGCCGGTAAGGTTCGTCAGCGAAAGGAGTGTTCCATGACCAGCGAAGCACCGCGCACGCTGCACGAGGTGCTGGAGCGCACAGCGAGCGTGCAGGAGTTGCTCTACCACAACCCGACCGGTGCCCGGGTCTACCCCGTCGTCCCCCCCGAGT
>DAOTYK010000120.1:0-2006 GCA_034434855.1 Thermomicrobium sp. | reverse complement strand
AGCGCTCGGTTGACGTCCCCTTCGGCCAGGAGGTCGTCAGCCATCGCTTCGAGCAACTCCTCGGCCGTGAAGGCAGCGATCTCCTGGGTCCCGTCCCAGCGACTGTAGCGGAAACGATTCGGCGTACCGGCCACGGCGCACCTCCTGGTGCTCTCTCGTCGTCAGCTCCGGTAGCGGGCCGCACCGCGTCCGGTGGCTCGCTCCTTGTTCACGCGCCGGTTCAGGTGCAGTCCCTCGAGCACGAACTCGACTGCTGCCGCGACCAGCGCCGGGTCCCCCGTCGCACCGAGCCGCTGCGTGGCACGCCGCAGGCTCTCGATATGGGCGACCTGATGGACATAGCGCATCGCTGGCTGGAGATCGGAGGCCTCCACGGTCAAGCCGTTCTCGAAGGCGAGGATGAGATCGTCGAAGTCCCGCACCGAGAAGTAGCGATTGAAGGTCGCCACGACTGCCCCGTTGATCAACTTCTCGATGATCCGATCCTCCTGCACCTCGCCCAGCGTTTCGAACTCCAGCTTCCCGAGCGTGGAGGCGACGAGCGCCGGTAGGTCGCTGATCCGCGGCACCGCGTGCTTCTCGCCCAAGCGGAGAGCCCGCTTGACCGCATTGCTGATCAGCGTCTCGTAATTGGCGACCGACATGCGCGCGCTGACCCCGGAGCGCTGGCTGATATCCGGACTGCGGCGTGCGAGGTGCGTGATCTCGGCGACGATCTCGCGCATGTACTGCGGCACCGTCACCGCGATACCGGGCACCTCGACCGGCGTCCGCTCCTGCTCCATGATGGCGATTTCGTGCTCGATGGTCCGCGGGTAATGGGTGCGGATCTGCGCACCGAAGCGATCCTTGAGCGGCGTGATGATCCGCCCGCGATTGGTGTAGTCCTCGGGGTTGGCGCTCGCGACGACGAACACGTCGAGCGGAAGTCGCACGCGATAGCCCCGAATCTGCACGTCTCGCTCTTCCATGATGTTGAGCAATCCCACCTGAATCCGTTCAGCCAGGTCGGGAAGCTCGTTGATGACGAAGATGCCCCGATTGGTCCGCGGGATCAGGCCGTAGTGGATCGTGAGCTCGTCGGAGAGATAGCGTCCCTCCGCCACTTTGATCGGGTCGATCTCGCCGATCAGATCGGCGATCGTCGTGTCTGGGGTGGCCAACTTTTCGGCATAGCGCTCCTCGCGCCGGATCCAACCGATCGGCGTCTCGTCGCCCATCTCCGCGATGAGATCGCGCGCATACTTCGAGATGGGAGCGAACGGGTTATCGTTCACCTCGCTGCCCGCGACGATCGGAATCTCCTCGTCCAAGAGGTTGACGAGGAGTCGCGCCATGCGCGTCTTGGCCTGGCCGCGCTCACCGAGGAAGATGATGTCCTGCCCAGCCAAAATGGCGTTCTCCACCTGCGGGATGACCGTCTCCTCGTACCCGATGATTCCAGGGAAAATCGGCTCTCCTGCCTGAATCTTGGCGATGAGGTTCTTGCGCATTTCTTCCCGAACCGGAAGGACGCGGTAGCCGCTCTCGCGTAGCTCGCCTAGCGTTCGTGGTCTCTCCATGTTGGCTCCTCGATCGTCGTTCCCAGTTGGTCGACCTCGTCGTGGTGGAGTGCCTCATCAATACTACTCCCAGCCAGCAACCCGTCAACTCCTTCTGTCGACTGCCGGCGTTCTGCGGCGAGCGCGATCCGGAAGGCATCACGCCCGCGGAGTCCTTCCGCCACCCAACGCGCGATCCGCCGCTGCCGTCGCGCGAGCTCGCGGCTCGCTACCTCGACCGGCAGGCCGAAACGGTCGTGCAAGGTCTCCAAGAAAACGGACGGGTACACCGCGAGCGGTGAGCGCAGCGTCTCGCGGAGCGCGAGCAACCGGATCGCTGGACGACTTTCCGGAGCGCCGATCGCCTCGACGCGGACCACGCGTCGCAGCAGTCCCTCGCTCGTCACCCCCATACCGAGCGTCACCACCAGGTCGAGCGCGACCAAGTGCTCGGCCGGCACCTCG
>DAOTYK010000119.1:0-5582 GCA_034434855.1 Thermomicrobium sp. | reverse complement strand
CACCAGCGTGCGATCGATCTTGAGCCCGCTCACCGGTAGCTGCTTGAGGTAGCCGAGCGAGGAGTACCCCGCACCGAAGTCATCGATCAACACCGCGATACCGAGCGCTCGACCGGGTGGAAGAGGCTGCCCGCGGAACGGAGAACATGCTCCCTGTCCTGCGCGAGGCACTCCTGGCAGGGGCGACGCTCGGTCAGATCTGCGGACGCCTACGGCAGGTGTGGGGAGCATACCGACCTCGCTACTGAGCACCCGCGTAGCCGATTCGAGCGCTCATTTGCTCGGATCGAGGTGATCGGTGGAGCCACGGCGCAAAAGGTCGTGGATCGCATTCGGCGGAGCCGGGCGACCGATGAAGAATCCCTGTGCGTACTGACAACCGAGCTCGCGCAGGACAGCCAGTTGACGCGCCGATTCGATCCCTTCCGCCGTGACGCTCAAATTCAGGGCGCCAGCCAACTCCAGAATCGAGCGGACGACCGCGGTGCTCGTTGGATCATGGTCGATATCGGCCACCAGCGTGCGATCGATCTTGAGCCCGCTCACCGGTAGCTGCTTGAGGTAGCCGAGCGAGGAGTACCCCGCACCGAAGTCATCGATCAACACCGCGATACCGAGCGCTCGCAATCGCTCCAGTCGCTCGCGCGAGACGGCAGGATCGAGCATCGCCGACTCGGTCAGCTCGAGCGTCAACCGTTGCGGCTCCAGGCCGGTCACCTGCAGGATGTCTTCGACGAGCTGCGGGACGTCCAAGTGCAGGAAGTCGGTGGGGCTCAGGTTGACGCTGATCGAGAGTTCTGGCGCCAGGCCGACCCGAGACCAGGCCCAGAGTTGACGACAGGCCTGCAGGAGCATCCACTGGGTCAGCTGGCTGATCAATCCAGTCGTCTCGGCTAAGGGGACGAAAACGGCGGGAGAGATGGGACCACGATCGGGATGGTGCCAACGGACCAGTGCTTCCAAGCTGGTCAAGTGCCCATTGGAAACCGCGATGACCGGCTGATAATGGATCTGGAGTTCCCCTTGTTCCAGTGCGCGCCGCAGGTCACGCTCGAGGAACTGTCGCTCGACGCTCGCCTGATAGAGCACTGGATCGAAAACGGACAAACGCTCCTGACCGGAACGCTTGCCGACTTGGAAGGCGATTTCCGCCCGACGGAGCGCGGTGGTCGCGTCGATTCCTTCTGCCACGCAAGCCAGCCCACCGCGCATGCGGGCGTAGACTTCGTCACGGCCCACCTCGTACCAGCCACTGAGTTCGAGCAAGAGTTCCTCGGCGAGTCGGACGAGTGTCGTCCGGTCGGGTGCTGTCAGCGCGACCGCGAACCGGTCGGCTTCCAGTCGAGCAGCGACCAGGGCTCCGGTTACGCGGCGGATCCGCTCGGCGACCGCACGGAGGATCGCATCACCAGCTTCCCAGCTCAGCGCATCGTTCAATGCTGAAAAGCGCTCGAGATCACAACAAAGGATACCGATCGTTTGTTCGGTATTGGTGTGAAGGAGCGCGTCGAGCGCTTCGAGAAATCCGAAGCGGCTGAGGAGTCCGGTCAGCTGGTCGCGCGTTGCCCGCTCGCGGAGCAGCTGCTCGGTTCGCTTGCGCTCGGTGACATCGCGGGCAGACAGCACGATGCCCGCGATGTGCCGGTCGCTGCGGAGATCGACACCCGAGAGTTCGACCGTGCGCGTCGGCTGGTGCGCGAACTGGACTTCGATGCGGTTCGCTCGCTCGGGTCGTAGTCCGTCCAGTGTCCAGTTGGCGACGCGCTCAGGGGTGGTCGTCAGGTCTGCGAGCGAGCGACCGACCAGCTGCTCCGGCGCGAGTCCGAGGACAGTCTGGGCCGCGGGCGAGGCGAAACGAACGATACCGTTGATGTCGAGGACGAGCAGAGCGTCCGGCGCAGCCAGAACTGTCGCACGCAGCCAAGCATGATGCTGGGCCTCTGCTCGTTCTGCTCGCCGCTGCTGGATGGACGCCGCGTAGAGTTGGCTCACGAGCGTGAAGAGATCCAGTTCCTCCTCGCCCCATAGCCGCTCGTCGCGTTGCTGGGCGGCGAGGAGACAGCCGATCAGGCGTCCAGCTGCCAGGAGCGGAACCGCGAGGAGCGATCGCAGGCCGAGGTGTGTGCAGAACCTCCGCACATCGTCGGCCTCCGTGTCGAGCGCCTCGAGACGCGGTACGACGACCAGTTGGCCGCGCTCGAGCTGCGACCGGAGCGAGGGAAGGCTCGGCATCGCTTGCCGACCTAGACACCGTGCCGATGACTCGATACCGGGAGCTTGCCACCGGCTCAGGAGCACGATGTCCGTTCCTTCGCACTCCAAAAGCACGAGATGATCGATCGCGAGGAACGATCCCAGCTCGGCTAAGGTCTCAGCCACTACGCTCTCGAACTCGTCGCTATTCGCCATCACCAGACGACTCGCGATCCCGAGCAGGAGGTTGTGAAAAGCGAGTTCCCGTTGCAGACGGGCTTCGAGGCGCTTCTGACTGGTCACGTCGGTCAGGAGACCGTGCCGAGCCCAATGGTGTCCCAGACGGTCGCGGATGAGGACCGCCTCGTCGCGGAGCCAGACCGTTCGACCATCACCGGTACGGAACCGGTACACCAGGCGCAAGGCTTCACCGGTCCGATCGGTTCGCTCTCGCTCGGCGAGCGCCCAAGCGCGATCCTCCGGTGCCACGAACCGCTCGTACCAGGTCGCCCGATCGACCTGGAGTTCGTGCGCAGGCCAACCGAGGAGTCGCTCTGCCGCCGGACTCACGTAGATCTTGCGGTGCGGTGGATGGGCCTCTTCGAGGTAGACCACAGCTGGGAGGTTTTCCACCAGTGTCTGATAACGGTGCACGAGCGTCTCGAATTCCGGGGAACGATGGACGATGTCGCTCAGGTCGTGGAGCGTCGACCAGAGGAGGATGCGCTCGCCGACGCGTACCGGTCCGGTGATCACTTCGACCGAGCGAACGCGCCCATCCGCAAAGCGGTGCGGGAAGACGAAACGCGTACGGGGGCGTTGGCTGGCCTCGGCGAGTCGGGCTCGGATCTCGGTACGCGGGAGCGTGTTGATGCGATCGATGGTGAAAGAGCACAGGACGTCGTGCGTCCACCCGTAGAAGCGCACAGCGGCATCGTTGGCGCCGACGATGCGCCCGTCCTGCGGGTCGATCAGCAGCTGCGGCTCGCTACTGTTCCAGAGCGTCGCGACGGGTTCCGGAATGTCCGAACTGCCCCCGGGAGTTCGGTGTGTGGCGAGCATCGGGCCGGACCCTTTCTCCGACCCGTGTGCGATCTCCTCGTTCACCGTGTCCTCCAGGTGCCAGGCGAGGCCGTGCTCAGTCTTCTCTTTTCGGCAGTGAGCTGTTCGGGCTGAAGGGTGATCGATGGGGCTGGCTCGTCACGGGCAGAGGTGCGCGAGCACCAGCGCACAGGACACTCCAGCAGCAGGGGTCGTGCCCGAGTGCGCGGGCAGGGTGAGCGACCGGGAGAGCTTGACAGAGGCACGAACGATGTGCTAGTATGCGAATGCACGACCCTGACGGGTGAGTGCGCGGCCGGCGCAACGGTCGGCGGAAGCCGACCGGCCCTGGCTCTCACCGAGCCGCCATTGGCGGTCGCGGGGCCCGGTGATGAACCGGCACCGCGGGCCAATGAGAGTATCGAGGGTGCGTTGGCCGCGAGGCTGCCGGTCAGGGTCGTGTCTTCTCCTGTCGTCCTGGTGCCCCTTCTCTTTTGTGCGCAGTGCACAAGAGTTCTCCGCCATCCTGAGCAGAACGCCGAAGGTGGCGTGCTCCTGCTGTCCTATGCTGGGTCATAGGCGAGGCGTGCTCAAGGTGCGGTGAGCGCTGAGCAGGAGGAGAACCATGTACGGATCGTGCACATCGCCAGAACACGTTCTCGATCTGATCCGGTCACGTGGTATCCAGATCGTCGACTTGCGCTTTACGGACCTTCCCGGCACCTGGCAGCATGTGTCGCTGCCCGCCAGCGAGCTCAGTTCGGCCGATTTCGAGCGGGGCATCGGCTTCGATGGTTCGAGTATCCGCGGTTTCCAGGTTATCCAGGAAAGCGATACGTTCGTCGTTCCTGATCCGACGACGGCCGTCATCGATCCGTTCGCGATTGCCCCGGCTCTGGCCATGAGGTGTGCAGTGGTCGATCCCCCTAGCCGTCAACCGTCGGAGTGTAATCGGCACTCCATCGTCCAGAGAAGCGACCGCTACCTCCGTGTTCTGGGATTCGCTGCCACGAATGTGTGGGGATCGGCGAGCGCATGGTTCGTTCTCGACCACGTCAGGGTCGATGTCTTGTCTCCGTGCCCGGGCCGTGCCCTCGATCGGCACGCCGCGGATCGGGGCAGTGGCTCTGGTGACAAGAGGGCGGAGATCAGCGCTCCCAGGCGTTGCACGGCGGGAACCCGCGCGGCTTTCAGTCACGAGACTCGTCCGGACAGGCGTCGCGGGTTGGCGTCGATTGTGGAGTGGAACGCTGACCCCGTCGAGACCCAGAGTCTCGGGGAAGCAACCGTGAGCCAAGGCGAGATCGAGGGGCAGCGGGCGGCGCAGACCGCGATCAGTGATCTGATGACGAGCGTCGAGGACGGTGGTGGGAGCAGTGCCGGAGAGCAGGCTCGTCTCGCGACCGCCCGGGCAATGCCGTTGGCGCGGGGCAGATTCTATCGGCGTAGCGTTCGCGAGCGATACGAACCGATAACGGATGAGGAGAGGGGGTGTCGTGGTGGGACCGTGAGAGGAGTACACTGATGCAGGGCCACGAGGGCCACGACGCGGCCACCCGCTGGTGGGGTGCGCAGCGGCGTCGCAGGCGGATCGGCAGTGATGGTCGAGTCCGTGAAGGAGGGATTGCGTTGGTCGTCGATACGAGCGTGATCGGTCGACGTGCTGCTGCCCCGAGCCCGGAGGAGGTGCTCCGGCGCGCGAAAGAGCTCAAGATCGAGTTCGTCAGTCTGCAGTTCACCGACATCATGGGGATCGTCAAGAACGTCCAGATTCCCATCGATGTGTTTCCCCACGTCATCGAGCAAGGTCAGTGGTTCGATGGTTCGTCGATCGAGGGGTTCGCGCGCATCGCGGAAAGCGACATGTACCTCATGCCCGACCTCTCGACCTTCGCCCCCATTCCCTGGGATCCGCAGACCGCTCGCGTCATCTGCTGGGTCTACAATCCGAACGGTGAGCTGTTTCCCGGTGACCCGCGGGTCGTTCTGCTGCGTCAGCTCGAGCGGGCAGCCAAGCTCGGCTTCGTCTACAATACCGGCCCTGAACTGGAGTTCTTTCTGTTCCGCAAGGAGAACGGCAAGATCATGCCGCTCCCGCATGACCAGGGGAGCTACTTCGATTTGACCACCGACTTGGCTGCCGAGGTGCGCAAGGACATGATCCGGGCCTTGCAGGCCTTCGGCATCAAGGTCGAGGCTGGTCACCACGAGGTCGCCATCGGTCAGCACGAGATCGACTTCGAGTATTCCGATGCGCTGACGACAGCCGACAACGCGATCACCTTCAAGTACACCTTGAAGGCGATCGCTCAACAGCATGACCTGCATGCCACCTTCATGCCCAAGCC
>DAOTYK010000118.1:0-16881 GCA_034434855.1 Thermomicrobium sp. | reverse complement strand
GCTGCCTTGACCGACTCGATGACTCCCATCGACTCACCCTGCTTGACCACGGTCCCCGGCTCCGGAAGCTCGAGGTAGGTGATGTCCCCGAGTTCGGACTGTGCAAAATCCGTCACGCCGACGACTGCAACGTCCCCCTCGACACGCACCCACTCGTGAGTCCGCGTGTAGCGCAAACCCTCACGCACCTCGGTCATCGCTCTCGCTCCTTCCCTCATCCTCACCCTTCTACGAACCAGACGTCGAGCCCTTGGGACGTCGGTAGAAGGGCGTTCGCACCTGTACCGCTCGAACGTCCCTACCTCGGATGACCACGGATAGCTCACGGCCGATACCGGCCGCCCTTCGGTCGACGAGCGCGAGCCCGATCGGTTTCCCGAGCGTTGGCGAGTTCGTCCCACTGGTTACGTAACCGACACGCTCGCCCTCCTGCCGTACTTCGAAACCGGTACGAGGAATGCCACCGCGTTCCACCAACTCGAACCCCACCAGTCGCCGCGGTGGCCCTTCCTGCCGCTGACGCTCCAGTGCCTCCCGTCCGATGAAGGGACCCTTGTCGAACTTGACAACCCAGCCCAAACCAGCCTCCAGCGGCGTGATCTCTGGTGAGAGCTCATTCCCATAAAGCGGTAAGCAGGCCTCCAGGCGGAGCGTGTCGCGCGCTCCTAATCCGACCGGTACGATCCCGTCCGGTTCCCCAGCTTCCAACAAGCGATCCCACAAATCTCCGACATGGTCGATCGGAAAGTACAGCTCGAATCCGTCTTCACCGGTGTAACCGGTTCGAGCGATCAAGGTCGGCACGCCGGCAACAGTGGAGACGATCGCGTCGAACGACTGGACGGAGGACAGATCAGCCGGGGTCAGTCGTTGCAGGATCGTTTCCGACCTCGGCCCCTGTACGGCGAGCATACCAGTCGAGGCGGACACATCTTCGATCTCGACTCGCCAGTCCGGGCGTTCCGCACGATGCTCGAGCAGCCAAGCTACATCCTTTTCGGTATTCGCCGCGTTGACGACGACGAGGTACTCCTCGCGATCGGGGCGACGGTAGACCATGATGTCGTCGACCACACCCCCGTGCGGATACAACAGCATCGAATAGTGAGCCCGCCCCGGTCGAAGCGCCGCGACATCATTGGGAGTGAGCCACTGCAGGAAAGCTTGCGCATCGGATCCGCGGACAACGACTTGCCCCATATGGCCGAGATCGAACAATCCGGCACGACTCCGGACAGCCAAATGTTCGGCGACGATCCCGGTGTACTGCACGGGCATCAACCAACCAGCGAACTCGATAAAGCGGGCTCCCAGCGAACGATGGCGCTCGTACAAGGGAGTGACTTTCGCTGCCACGGGCTATTCCTCGTTTCATTCCCGACCCGGCCACCGCGCCGAGTGTAGGGAAGGCCAGCGACTAGGTCAAGAGGATGCGTCATCAGGAACACGTGACTCCACGCAGCGCTCAGCACAGTATCGCTTCCCAGCCGCGTGTTCGACCGATCCTCGCCCGACCACTCGTCAGCACTGACGTGCGGCAACAGCTGCGACCGTGGCTGCTTCTTCTTCCTCAGGTGTCGGATGACGCTCCACAGGCGTCGCGCGACGCCGCAAGAGCCGTTCGGGTGGGACAGGAACCGGATAGCGCCCAGTGAGGCAAGCAGCACAGAACCGCTCCCGCGGCAAGCCGACCGCTCGGAACAGCCCCTCGAGCGAAAGATACCCGATCGAGTCTGCCCCGATCGCTCGCCCGATCTCCTCGACCGAGAGATGCGCAGCGATCAGCTCCTCGCGTGTCGCCATGTCGACACCCAGATAGCACGGCCAACGGATGGGCGGTGAGTGCACCCGCATATGGACCTCGCGTGCCCCGTTCTGCCGCAGCAGTTCCACGATCGGCCGACTGGTGGTACCGCGGACGATCGTATCATCGACGAGAACGACACGCTTCCCTTCGAGCACTTCTGGCAACGCATTGAACTTGAGTTTTACCCCTTGTTCACGCAGACGCTGGTCAGGTTGAATGAACGTACGACCGATGTACCGGTTCTTGATCAGTGCCTCGGCATAGGGGATCCCCGATGCCAAGGCATACCCGATCGCCGCCGGAACCGCCGAATCAGGCAACGGGACGACGAGGTCGGCATCAGCCGGATGCTCCCGCCACAGCTCCGCGCCCATTCGCTGCCGCACCACGTGCAAGCGCTGGCCCATGATCGCGCTGTCCGGTCGGGCGAAATAAATGAACTCGAAGACACACATCGCTTGCTCCGGGCCGACTGTCGGATCAGGATACGCGTGGAGCCCCGCCTCGTCGATCACGACGATTTCACCTGGCTCGATCTCGCGGACGAACTCAGCACCGATCGTCGCCAGGGCGCACGTCTCCGAGGCGACTACCCACCCCCCATCCAGTCGCCCGAGACAAAGCGGCCGAATGCCCAGCGGATCGCGAACCGCGATGAGTGCCTCGCGCGTGAGAAGCGCGAGGCTATACGCGCCGACCATTTTCTCCATCGCGGCCCGGATCCGTTCGACCCAATCCCGCCCTGGTGCTCGGACGATCGCCCAAGCAAGCGCCTCGGTATCCGTCGTACTCTCCAACGCGATGCCTTCGGCCAAGAGTTCAGCTCGCAACTGGTCGCCGTTGACCAGGTTACCATTGTGAGAAACAGCGAGGGTCTGCTCACCAACACCGACGAGGAACGGACCAGCATTGATCGGAGCACTGCTCCCCGTCGTGGAGTAACGCGTATGACCGATCGCGATATGCCCCGGTAAATGCCGCAAATCCTCTTCGGTGAAGGCACTGCTCACCAGCCCCATGCGCCGGTGCAGGAAGAGCGAGCGACCGTCGCTCGTCGCGATACCGGCGCTCTCCTGCCCGCGATGCTGCAAGGCATAGAGGCCGAAGAAGGTCAAGCGGGCTGCTTCAGCTCCCGGAGCGAAAACCCCGAAAACACCGCACGCTTCGCGTGGACCACTGTGCTCTTCCACGCAGCACCTCACTCGCGACACCTTTCGCCACGAGTCCAGTCTACCATGTCGCGGTCGGTATTCACGCCGATTTCACCAGGCCGGTCGTCCACACCTCGATGAGCTCCGCGAGCGAGCGATCGACCAGATCAGCAACGACGAAGCGGTCTCCACCCGTCCGCCCCAATTCCTGTGTCGGTACCCCATGGGCTCGTGCCAGCCCCAGCAGCGCTCCTTCGGCCCCCTCAGCAACTTGAACGATCACGCGCGATGCACTCTCTCCAAAGAGCGCCCGGTCCAATCGCCCATTGACCGCGATCAGTGACTCAGCCGTGAAGCGACCGCCAACCCGTCCGACCATACAGGACTCAGCCAGCGCGATGAGTAAGCCTCCCTCGCTGCAGTCGTGGGCAGCCAAGATGATTCCGCGGGCGATCCCCTCCCGCACGCATGCTTGAACCCGTCGCTCCAGTTCCAGATCGAGTGGCGGCGGGGCACCGGCTACCAGTCCATGACGTTGGGCGAGGAACTCAGAACCACCGAGCGTCGCCAACTCTGAACCGAGAAGGAAGACTTTCCCCTCACCCCTGAACCCCATGCCCACACACCGGCGCACGTCGGCCAGCCGACCGACGATCCCAACGACCGGCGTAGGAGGGATGGAACGGCCTTCCGTTTCGTTGTAGAGACTGACGTTTCCACTCACGACGGGAATACCGAGTACCGTACAGGCCTCCGCCATTCCTTCGATAGCCTGCACGAGCTGGTAATAGACCTCCGGCCGCTCGGGATTACCGAAGTTGAGACAGTCGGTAATCGCCAGCGGCTCTGCTCCCACACAGCTGACATTCCTCGCTGCCTCGGCGACCGCGTGCATGGTACCGAGCCGAGGGTCGAGTAGGCAATAGCGGGGATTGCAGTCTGTTTTCAGCGCGATCCCGAATCGATGCCCTTTGATCCGGAGCACTGCCGCATCGGCCGCACCCGGCGGTAGTACCGTGTTGGTGAGAATCGTGTGGTCATACGTACGATAGATCGGCCGACGCGACGCGATATTTGGCGAACGAAGCAGTGCAGCGAGTATTTCGTCTACCTCACCGGGCTGAAGATCGGGTAGTGAATCTGGATCGAAGGCACGACGTTCCCTGATTTCACCTGCTTCCCGAGCTTCGCGGACATACGTCGGGCACGCGTCGGTGAGAAGCCAGACCGGCAGCTCGGCGACAACGTGCCCGTCCTCGAGCACCCGGAGCAGTCCATCGTCCGTCACCCGGCCGATGACGACAGCATGGAGTTCCCAGCGCCGGAAGATCGAGAGCACACGGTCGATCCCCTCAGGATCGACGACCAGGAGCATGCGCTCCTGACTCTCGGAGAGCATCACCTCGTATGGCGTCATTCCGGTCTCCCGGCGCGGCACGAGTGCCACATCGAGCTCGATCCCTGTCCCACCACGCGCCGCGATTTCCGCACTCGCACTGGTCAAGCCCGCCGCACCGAGATCCTGCATCGCAACCACCGCACCAGTCTCCAGCACTTCGAGGCACGCCTCGAGCAGGAGCTTCTCCAAAAATGGATTACCGACCTGCACGACTCCTCGATGCGAGCGTTCAGGATCCTCGACCGATGCGAAGGTCGCACCGTGAATGCCGTCCCGCCCGGTGTCTGCCCCGACCAGGACAACCAGATTGCCTGGTCCGGTCGCACGTGCCCGGATCAATGCCGAGCGTTCAGCGATGCCGACACACATCGCATTGACCAAGGGGTTCTGCCGATACTCGGGCGCGAAGAAGACGTCTCCTGCCACGGTCGGAATACCGAGACAGTTCCCGTACCAGCCAATACCTCCGACAACGCCGTGGAAAAGATATTGTTGACGCGGCTCTACCAGCGGGCCGAAGCGGAGCGAATCAGCCAACGCGATCGGTCGTGCTCCCATGGCGAAGATATCGCGGACGATCCCTCCCACGCCGGTCGCCGCTCCCTGAAACGGCTCGACCGCGCTGGGGTGGTTGTGCGACTCGATCTTGAGCACGACCACCAACCCATCACCGAGCTCGACCGCTCCCGCGTTCTCTCCCGGTCCTTGCACGACATGCGGCCCGCTCGTCGGCAGTTTGCGGAGCAGCGGCCGGGAATGCTTGTAGCCACAATGCTCGCTCCACAGCGCACCGATCATGCCGAGTTCGATCAGGTTCGGCTCTCGTCCGAGGAGCGCGACCGCACGCGCGTACTCTTCCTCGGTCAGTGCGACCTCACGCAAGATCTCCGGAGCAATCGGCATCGCCTCACCGACCCTTTGTTGTCTTCCTGTCCTTCAATGCGGGCTGTGTGCCACCTCGAGACCAACAGACAAGACAGAGGCCAGGATTCGTAACCCGTCGTCACCACCAACGAACCGGTCGTACGCGCGCTCCGGATGCGGCATCAGTCCGACGACGTTTCCCCGCTCATTGCAGACGCCGGCGATGTTCGCCACCGAACCGTTCGGGTTCGCCTCGGGCGTCGGCAAGCCATCCCCATCGACGTAGCGAAAAACGACTTGCCCGTTCGTCTCGAGCGCGGCGAGTTCCTCCGCCTCGACGTAGTAACGGCCCTCACCGTGTGCGATCGGCAGGCGCAACAGTGTTCCCGGGGCGAGCTGGTTCGTCCACGGTGTGCGGGTCTGCTCCACCCGCACCCACACCCAATCGCAGACGAATTCCAGGGATGCGTTGCGCAAGAGTGCACCAGGCAACAGACGAGCCTCGGTCAAGATCTGGAAACCGTTGCAGATTCCCAGGATCGGTTTCCCTGCCTCTGCCTCCCGCGCAACAGCTGACATGACCGGAGCGAACCGCGCCAAAGCTCCTGCGCGCAAATAGTCACCGTAGGAAAAGCCGCCCGGAATGATGATGCAATCGAAGCGAGAGAGGTCCGTTTCGGTGTACCAAACGAGCTCTGCTGCCTGTCCCAGGCCGAGCCGTATCGCCATCAACGCATCGTGATCACCGTTACTTCCCGGGAAGGTCACGACCGCGAACCGCATCGATCCCCCTCGCGGCGATCAGGCCGGTTCGAGACTGAACCGGTATTGCTCGACCACCGGGTTAGCCAGCAATTGGTCGCACATCAGGCCAACCCGCTCTTCCGCCGTTTTCCGATCGGGTGCCCTGAGCCACATTTGGACATAGCGACCGACTCTGACGTCCTCGACTTCCGTATAGCCTAGGCGCCGCAAGCCATCACGCACCGCTAACCCCTGCGGGTCATTCACGCCCGGACGGAGGGAAATGAAGACCTCAGCTCGCCACCGTGTGCCTTCGTTCACGTCCACTTACCCTTCTTCCGTTTCCAAGTACGGGACCGGTTGGCCTGCCAACCGCCGGTACGCCTCCCGATACTTCTCCGCCGTTTTCTCCACGACGTCGGCCGGAAGTCGAGGGGCCGGCGGCTGCTTGTTCCAGCCGATGGTCGTCAGCCAGTCGCGGACGAACTGCTTGTCGAAGGACGGTTGCGGGCGTCCAGGCTGATACCGCTCCGCATCCCAGAAGCGAGAGCTGTCCGGTGTCAAGAGTTCATCGATCACCGCGAGTTCCCCATCGATCCAGCCGAACTCGATCTTGGTATCCGCGATGATCACCCCGCGCTCGCGCGCATATTTCTCAGCAACTCGATAGATCCAGAGCGTGCGCTCGCGGAGCTCTCGGGCAAGCTCAGCACCGATACGTTCCACCAATCGCTCGAAGCTGATGTTCTCGTCGTGACCCCCTTCGACCTTGATGGCCGGCGTAAAGATCGGCTCAGGTAACTGTTCGCTTTCGCGCATGCCCGGCGGAAGACGAATCCCGGCAACGCAGCCGGTCTCCCGATATTCCTGCCACGCCGATCCAGCCAGATACCCCCGAGCGACACATTCGATGTCGATTCGCTCTGCCTTGCGAACGACCATGGAGCGTCCCGCTAATATTCGTCGGTACGGGTGGACGATCGGGGGCAACTCGGTCGTGACGAAGTGCGTCCGCAACCGGTCACCGAACCAGCGGAACCAGAACGCCGACAGTTGTGTCAACACGATGCCCTTACCAGGGATACCGTTGGGAAGGATCACATCGAAGGCCGAGAGACGGTCTGTAGCGACCAGGAGCAAGCAGTCGCCCAGATCGAAGACCTCGCGCACTTTACCACGCCGGTAAACCGGCAACTCCGGGATCTCCACATGGAGAACCACTTCTCGCTCTGTCACGCGACAGTCGCTCCCGCTGGTTCATCGATCGGCAACCCGACGCGCCGGAAGGCTTCGTCCACGTGGCGGAGATACGGCTCGATGTCGAAGAGAGCCTCGACTTGCTCTGGGGAAAGGAACCGCCGTACCTCGTCATCCCGTTCGAGCAGCGTGCGCAAGTGCACCTCTTCCTCCCAGGCGCGGCGGGCCAGCCGCTGGACCAGCCGGTAGGCCCGTTGTCGCTCCATTCCCGCCTGCACCAACGCGAGCATGGCACGCTGTGAAAAGATCGCCCCGTGCGTCAGATCGAGGTTGCGCCGCATCCGTTCCGGATACACCACCCAGTCGCGCACCAGATGGGTCATCGAACTCAGCATGAAGTCCAGGACAATGCACGCATCCGGCAGGATCACACGCTCGACCGAACTGTGACTGATGTCACGCTCATGCCAGAGAACGACATTCTCCAGGGCCGCGGACACATAACTCCGGAGGAGACGAGCCAGTCCGGTAAGGCGTTCGCTCTCGTGCGGATTTCGTTTGTGTGGCATCGCCGAGGAGCCCATGTTCTGCGGATCGAACGGTTCCTCGAGTTCCCGTACCTCTGTCCGCTGCAGATGCCGGATCTCCGTCGCGAAGCGATCGATCGTCGCACCGATGCCAGCCAGAGTCGCGACGAATGCTGCATGGCGGTCTCGACCGACGACCTGCGTGGAGACTGGATCGACGCGCAAGCCGAGGCGCGTCAGGACCGCTTCCTCGACTTGCGGCGGGACATGCGCGTGCGTGCCGACCGCTCCGGAGATCTTCCCGACGCGGATGTCTTCGCGCGCACGCTGGAGTCGTTCACGCTGGCGTTGCAATTCCGCATACCATCCAGCCAGCTTGAATCCCAACGTGATCGGCTCGGCATGGACTCCATGGGTCCGGCCGATCATGACCGTGCGGCGATGACGCACCGCCTGCTCGCCGACCACAGCTAAGAGCGTGTCGAGATCAGCCAACAGGAGGTCACTGGCTTCCACCAATTGCAGCGCCAGCGCCGTATCGATCACGTCGGAACTCGTTAGGCCGAGGTGGAAAAAGCGGCCCGCTTCCTCACCGATCGACTCGACCGTCGCCCGGATGAAGGCGATCACATCGTGATCGACCTCGGCCTCGATCTCCCGCATCCGAGCCAAGTCGCAACGTGCGCCGCGGATCCGCTCCAGTGCCTCGCCCGGTACCACCCCCGCCTCGGCCCACGCCTCCGCGACCGCGATCTCGACACGTAACCACAGCTCGATCTTGTGTTCCTCGCTCCAGATCCGCCCCATTTCTGGGCGGGTATAGCGTGGAATCATCGTCGCTCTTCACCCATCTCGCTCGGACCGCCAAGTCGACCGTGCCGACAGGGGTGGCTCGGGAGTTCCAGCCGCGCGGGGACTTTGACCGCGCAGCGCGTCGGCGCGCTCCGCTCGAAGTATACCCTTCCTGGCCGGACAACCGATCGCTCTCTCAGCCGCTCGACTCGGCCCTACCGACCATCAGAAGAGCTTCCGCCTACGCGCTTGCCGCTCGAAGCGCGCTATGGTACAGTCGGCCCGTTCGGGGGCGCGAGGAGCGGGATCGGATGTCATCGGATGCAGTAGCGCCAGGACTCGTCGCGGAGGAGACGAGTCGACGAGGTGGAGGTCGATCGAGGTATTCGGCGGATGGCCTCCCGGCTCGCACGGTCGTGACGGTGAGAGCAAAACCGGTGGGTAACCGCCGGGACAAAGGCTCACCGATGTGCCCCGCTCCCGACAGCTGACGAGCACGCGTCAACTGTCGAACCGCTCCCCCTCAAGTACGGTCACGCGAAAGGGTGCCATACGTTGGAGGATGGCGCCGCTGAGGCTTCCTTTGGGCGCTGGCCGAAGGAGGGAACTTCCGGCATGTGCGGAATCTTCGGTTTCGTCGCTCCGCAACCGCTCCCTGCTTCGCTCGTCATCGACGCACTGCGGACGCTGGAGTACCGTGGCTACGACTCCTGGGGAATCGCCTTTCTTGATGGTGACCTGGCTCAAGAACGGATCGCCGTGCTCAAGCGAGCTGGGCGTATTCCGGCGAGCACGCCGCCCCTGTCCGATACGGTGATCGCGCTCGGCCACACGCGATGGGCGACCCATGGTGGAGTCACGGATGAGAACGCGCATCCCCACCTGGACTGCACCGGTACCCTCGCGATCGTCCATAACGGCATCATCGAAAATTATCTTCCTCTGCGTCGGGCACTCGAGCGATCTGGTCACCGCTTTCGGAGTAGCACCGACAGTGAGATCTTCGCGCATCTCCTCGAAGACATCCTCGCCAGTAGAGAGGAGCACCATTCCCGTGCAGTGGACGATATCCCGACTTTGGTTGAGGCAGTCCGACGTGCCTTCGATCAAGTCCGCGGTCTCAACGCCCTCATCGCGTTGCATCGACCGACGCGACAACTCGTTGCGGTCAAGTCGACGTCGCCGCTCGTACTCGGATATGGTCCAGCCGGAACGTTCGTCGCCTCCGATGCCGTCGCTCTCGTTGGCTATACTGATCGGATCCATTACCTTCAGGACGACGAGATCGCGCTGCTCGATCACCAGGGCCTCCAGCTCTTCGATCGATGCACCGGACAGCGCCGGTCAGCCCGGTGGGAGCCACTCACGCTGCGCCCAGTCGATACGTCACTCGGTGGCTATCCGCACTACCTGATCAAGGAGATTCACGAGCAGCCGCGAGTCGTCGCACGGATCGCCCGGGAGCGCCTGGATGCTGCACGGCAGTTAGCTGATCTGATTCGTTGTTCGTATGGAACATTCCTGGTCGGGTGCGGTACCGCTGGCTACGCCGCGCTCTGCGGGAGTTATCTCTTTTCGCGCATCGCGCGCCGCCATGTCAATGCGGTCATCGCGTCCGAATTCAAGTACCAGGAGCATTTCCTGACCGATCGATCGCTCGTCATTGCGCTCACCCAGAGCGGCGAGACGATCGACGTGATCGAGGCGGTCCACGCCGCCAAGCGGCGCGGAGCCACCGTTGCCGCGCTGGTCAATGTAACCGGCTCCACCGTCGCTCGGCTCGCCGACTTCACCATTCCACTGTCGGCTGGCCCCGAACAGAGCGTGCTGTCGACGAAAGCCTACACTGCGAAGCTCGCCGTCTTGTTGCTGACCGCTCACATCCTCAACGGGAGCGAGCATGTCGGACTCGATACGCTCTGGCGCGCCATCGAGGGTATGGAGATGGCCCTCGCACCAGCGACGCTGGACCGCATTCGGGCTGTCGCCGACCGCCTCGCTGACGCGCAACACTGCTATGTGATCGGTCGGGGGCTCTCCTACCCCACCGCGCTCGAGGCCGCACTCAAGATCAAAGAAGTAACCTACATTCATGCCGAAGGTTTCGCCGGAGGAGAACTCAAGCACGGCGTCATTGCGCTCATCGAGGAAGGAACTCCTTGTCTCGTCGTCTCGCCACTCGACGAAACGAGGGCGGATATTCTCTCTGGTGCGATGGAAGTCCGTAGTCGAGGCGGATGGGTCATCGGCATCTCTCCAGAACCTGACGAAGCTTTTCATGTCCACATTCCGGTCGCCGATGTGGGTGATGCCTCCCCACTGGTCTCGATCGTGCCAGCACAACTCCTCGCCTACGAGCTGGCAGTGCGCCGTGGCCTGGATCCGGATAAGCCCCGGAATCTCGCCAAGAGCGTGACCGTCAAGTGAGGCGAGAATGATCCTGGTCGATACGCATTGCCATCTCGACCTCCCCGACTTCGACGAAGATCGACCACTCGTGATCGAGCGGGCTCGCGACGCTGGCGTCCAGGGGTTCGTCCTCATTGCCTTCTCACCGACCCGTTGGGAGGCAGCACTGACACTCGCCGAAGCGACCCCTGGCATGGTCGTTGCCCTCGGTGTCCATCCGAATGAGGCCGACCGCTATGACATCCAGGTCGAGCAGCGACTCCGCCAACTCGCTCGCCATCCGCTGGTACGAGCCATCGGTGAGATCGGGCTCGATTTCCACTGGAAAACGACCGACGCGAAGACGCAGCAACGAGCCTTTCGCCGGCAAATTGCCCTCGCCCGTGAGCTGAACTTGCCGATCGTGTTGCATCAGCGCGAAGCTCTTCATGAGCTCCTGGCTATTCTGGAGGACGCTGACCCGCCTCACCGCGGTGTGATGCACTGCTTCACCGGCGATCAGGCTACCGCCACGCGATTCCTCGACCTCGGCATGCACCTGGGAATCGGCGGCATCGTGACGTATCGGAGCGCGCCGGATCTTCGTCGTGCCGTTCAGATTCTGCCGATAGATCGTATGGTACTGGAGACGGACGCACCCTACCTTGCGCCAGTGCCGTATCGCGGTCGCCGCAACGAACCAGCCTTTCTCCGTGCGACCGTGGCGACGATCGCTGAACTCCGCAGGCAGACCGAGGACGAGATCGCTCGGAATACCACCCGAAACGCAGTCGCACTGTTCGGGATTCCTGTCTCGGTCGAGTGAGTGAGGTGAATACGTATGCCCACGCATCGGCTCGTTCTCGCAACCGCCAACCCAGGAAAGATCCGCGAACTCCGCTCTCTCCTCCCGCCGAACGTCGAAGTCGTGAGCGCGTCTGAGCTCGGCATCCGACTTCCGCCCGAAACCGGCGAAACGTTCGTCGAGAACGCGCTTCTCAAAGCCAGAGTCGCTGCCCGGGAAAGTGGCCTCATCGCACTCGCCGACGATTCGGGACTCGAAGTCGACGCGCTCGGAGGCCGACCCGGCGTCCACTCTGCCCGTTACGCTGGGGATGATGCGGACGATGCTCGAAATATCGCTCGATTGCTACGTGAGCTGCGTGATGTCCCCCTTTCCCAACGCAGCGCACGTTTCCATGCGGTCGTCGCGATCGTCGCACCGGATGGTCGAGAAGCCATCGTCGAAGGGACGATCGAAGGGTACATTGCCGAAGAGCCACGCGGTAGTGGCGGTTTCGGATACGATCCCGTCTTCATTCCCTGTGAGCATGAACGGACATTCGCAGAGATGACGCTGGAAGAGAAAAATCGCTTGAGCCACCGTGCCCAGGCTCTCCAGCGCGCCGTACCGATCTTGCTCGACTGGCTCGGCTGTACGGGCCAGGCTGCCGATAACGATGAAAGCGGTTGATCGCGACGCTGGGAGTATCTCATGAGGAGTCTCGATCGGAGCGGGTGGCGAAGTCAAACGAGGTTTCCGCTCTCGCTCGTCGCCATCACCGGTACACGCGGGAAGAGCACCACCGCCTGGCTTCTCTACCGGATGGTGCGGGCGCAGCGGTGGTCGGCTGGTCTTTGGTGTTCCAGCGGGGTCTTCGTCGATGAACGACAGCTGGAAGGAGAACTCCAGCCGTGGACGAGCGTCGTTCAGGCGCTCCGTACTGGCGATCTCGACCTGGCGATCCAGGAACTGGAAGCGCCTGTTGTGGCGACTGTCGGGCTCCCTTCGGCCATCTACCGAGCAGGGGCAGTCACCACGCTCTGCGGCAACGACGACAGCTGTCTTCTCGCCCCCGCAACGCGGTACGCCGCACGAGCCCACGAGATCGTCGCGCGGGCGATCCACCCACACGGATTCATCGTCCTCAACGCTGATGATCCCGACGTGCTCGGACTCGCCGAAGAAAGTCACGCTCGCGTCATTCTCTTCGCGCTGCATCCGGAGAACCCTGTGCTGCGTCGCCAGCGTGATGCTCGGCAGCCGGCTATCTGGTACGACGATGGTGTCATCGTCGCCAACCGCGCACTGTACGACTACCAGGCACTTCCCGCATGGGACGCGCAGAAAACGGAGAGCGACACTTTCTCCGCTCCATCTGCTTTTCTCAAACGAGCAGAGACACGTACCGAACGGGACGACATTCCCGTCATCGCTGTTCGCGAGGCTCCAGTCACGCTGGGCGGCGCACTGCTCTTTCAGGTCCAGAATGTGCTTTGCGCGACCGCACTAGCACTCGGACTCGGCATCTCCCTTACAGCGATTCAATCGACCCTGCGCACCTTCCTTCCGACGCACGACCTTCTCCCTGGTTCGTGCAACCTCTTCTTCCTCCGTGACCTGATCGTTCTCATCGATGGTGCACGGGATCCTTGGACAGTTCGAACGCTCCTGCGCGGCGTTCGCCAAAGCAACCCGCGCAAGGTATTCGTGGTGACGCATGGCTTCCCCTGGTTGAGTCGAGAGGATCTCCGCGAAATCGGCCGCATACTGGGCAGAGTCACCGGCATGATCCTACTCTCCGAGCCCTGGGACGATGAGCGGCTCGCTGTCTTCCGTGAGGGAGTCGTCGAAAACGTTCTCCCGCCGGTGATCGTTACCCAACCCGATCTCCCTCAGGCTCTCCAGGCAGCACTCGCGTTGGCTCGCCCCGGCGACCTGTGCCTCGTCCTCGCCAGCGACCCGTGGAAGACAGGAGAGGTCGTCCGACGGATCATCGATGGGTATGGGACATGATTTGCTTCTTCAAGCCGCCGATGGGAGTTCTACGAATGTTCGCTCCTCGACCCACACGCTCCCCGCTCCCAGCGTTGCCTCGACGACCCGAGCGAAGTCCGCACACCAGTCGACGCGGAGCCTACTCGCCAGCACGATCTCTCCTTGGGCGAGGGGGAGATGAAGCCGCACTTCGTCATCCCCTGCGAACGTCACGAACAGATCCCGCAAAGCGTGCATTCGTTCGATATCCTGCTCGACAGACGTCGTGACGGGGAGACGAACGTGCACGACCCGGCACGGTTGGGCGAGATTCCGGAGTTCCTCGCGGGGATCGGCCACCGATTCCACCACGAGTTGCAATTCCTCGTTCCGCTCTTCGACACGCGCTTGGAGGAGCACGATCGCTTCCTCGGCCAAGAATTCACGTGTCGTCTCGTAAAGATCGGGGAAGACGACCGCCTCGATGGTACCGGAGCGGTCCTCCACCTGCATGACAGCCATGACGCGCCCGGTGCGCGTCGTCAACTTGCGCACCCTACTGATCAAAGCGAGTAACTCGACAGTCTGCCCAACCGACTCTTCGTCGAGCTCCGCAATCTGCACGAGTCCGCGTCGTCGCCCCAGCAGGACGAACTCGTCCAGCGGATGGGCACTCAAGTACACACCGAGAAGTTCCCGCTCCCACCCGAGCAAGGTCCGGGTCGGTATGTCAGGTGGCTCGATATCCGGTCGGGAGAAGCGCAAAGAAGCAACCTGGTCATGACCCGCTGCCGAGAAGAGATCCATCTGTCCCCGCCTTAGCGCTTTCTGGCGAGCTTGAGCCGCCTGGACCGCTTGGTCCAACTGAGCGAGCAAGATCTTGCGGTCGCCGAAGCAGTCCAACGCACCACATTTGATCAAGCTCTCGACCGCTCGCCGGTTGACGACGCTCCAGTCGATCGCCTCGCAAAAGTGCTCGAAGGAGCGGAACACTTGTCCCGGCTGCTCATTGCGGGCAGCCAGAATCGCTTCGACCGCAGCTTCCCCGACGTGCTTGACCATCGCCAGCCCGAATCGGATCGCACGGCTGCCATCCGGCAACTGCTCGACTGTAAAGGTCGCATCGCTGCGATTGATGTCCGGCGGGAGCACCGAAATCCCCAACTTCTGACATTCGGCGAGCGCTGCTGCGATCCGCTTCACGGTTCCAGAGGGATGACTGGGCGCGTTACGCAGGATAGCCGTCATGTACTCCACCGGATAATTGGCCTTGAGGTAGGCCGTCTGATAGGAAACGACCGCATAGCAGGTGGCGTGCGCCTTGTTGAAGGCGTAGCCGGCAAATGGTTCGATCAGATTGAAGATGCGCTCGGCATCCTCCTCGCTATAACCTTGCGCTTTGGCCCCGCTGATGAAGCGCTCCCGCTCAGCGCGCATCTTTTCGGGAATCTTCTTTCCCATCGCCTTGCGCATGATGTCGGCTTCACCGAGCGTGTAGCCAGCGAATTTCCGCGCGATGAGGAGCACTTGATCCTGGTAGACGATGACACCGTATGTCTCGTCGAGAATCTCCGCGAGATCGGGATGCGGGTATTGAATCGGCTCCAATCCATGCTTCGCGCGGCAGTAGCGCGGGATATGTTGCATCGGCCCCGGTCGGTACAGCGCGATCATCGCCGCGAGCTCGGCAACCGAGGTCGGCCGCAGTTCCCGAATGTACCGCCGCATGCCCGCACTCTCGAGCTGGAACACTCCGAAGGTTTGCCCTTCGGCCAAGAGCTCGAACGTCTTGCGATCGTCCATGGGAATCTGCTTCAGATCGATCGTTTCACCGCGCGTCTCGCGGATCAGCTCGACAGCGTTCGCCAAGATCGTCAAATTGGCCAGCCCTAGGAAATCCATCTTGAGAAGACCGATCTCGGCGACCGTCTCCATCGGGAACTGAGTGGTTGGTAGTGCTCCCTCCTCGGCGCGCGCCGGTCGCTGCAGCGGGACATGCTCGACCAAGGGAGATGCCGAGATGACCACCCCCGCCGCGTGCGTGCCAGCGTGCCGAGCGATGCCCTCTAATTTCCGCGCATTGTCGATCAATTCGCGCGAACGTGGATCTGTCTCGTACAGATGCCGGAGTTCCGGGCTCTCCTCCAGTGCCCGCTCGAGCGTCATGTTCACGCCGCTCGGAATCAATCGCGCGATGCGGTCGACCTCGGCATGCGGCCATCCCATCGCCCGGCCGACATCGCGGATCGCAGCCTTCGCCCCCATCGTGCCGAAGGTGATGATTTGCGCCACGTGCTCCGCACCGTACTTGCGGGCGACATACTCGATCACCTCGTGTCGCCGATCATCCGCGAAATCCATGTCGATATCCGGCATCTCCCGGCGCTCTGGGTTGAGAAACCGCTCGAATACCAAGCGATTGGCGAGTGGATCGACATCGGTGATACCCAGAGCGTAGAGCACGATGCTCGCTGCTGCACTTCCCCGTACACCGTAAAGAATGCCCCGCTGGCGAGCGAACTCAGCGAAGTCTCGCACGATCAACATATAGCTGGAAAATCCGGTCTGTCGGATGACCTCCAGCTCGTACTCCAGACGGCGACGTATCTCATCGGTTAACTCAGGATAACGTTGGCGAATCCCCTCCCAGCACAGCGCGGCGAGATACTCGTCGGCAGTCATCCCCGCTGGTATACCAGGGTCCGGGAGATGGAGACGACCGAATTCGAGTTCGACCTCGCAACGCTCGGCAATGCGGATCGTATTGAGGAGCGCTTCGGGAACCTCGTCACCGAAGAGTCGCCACATCTCCTCGGCACTCTTGAAGTAAAGCTGGTCAGACTGGACCCGCATCCGCTTAGGGTCGTCGAGAGTCGAGTTGGTTTGGATGCAGATCAGCAAATCCTGGACGCTTGCATCCTCCTGGCGGAGATAATGGACATCGTTGGTCACGACCAAGGGAAGATCCAATTCACGAGCCAATGCCACCAGTTCGCTATTGACTCGCCGCTGTTCCGGCAACCCGTGATCCTGGAGCTCGATGTAAAAGCGATCTGGCCCGAACAAATCGCGGAGACGGATTCCCCATTCCCGAGCTGCCTCGCGATTCCCATTCAAGAAGTTGTTGGCAATCGGTCCCCCGAGGCACGCCGAGGTTGCGATCAGCCCCTCGGCATGTTCGGCCAGCATGGCCATGTCGATGCGCGGTTTGTAATAGAACCCCTCCAAGCTCGCTCGCGTGGCCAGTTTCAGCA
>DAOTYK010000117.1:0-7884 GCA_034434855.1 Thermomicrobium sp. | reverse complement strand
GTGACCGCATTCAGCATGATCAGGCGCTCAGCCGAGCGATCGACCGAGAGCCCCGTGATCTCGCATCGCCGCATCGCTGTCGCCGCGGTCATCGCTGCACCTCACTCCGTGACCACGATTCGGCCGATCATAAGGTGGTGACCCAATCCGCAATACTCGTTGCAGATGAGCGGGAACTCCCCGGCCTTCTCCGGGGTCAAGGTCAGTACCGTCACGTAACCGGGCAGCACTTGGACATTGATGCTGTGCGGCGGCATGACCAGCGAAAAGCCGTGCTGAACGTCGCGCGAGCTGATGAGGAAACGATATGTCTGCCCGCGCTGCAGCTGAATCACCGGCTGCCAGGCAAAGGCACGAGCATCAAGGTAGACGTCTCCCCCAGGGGGCGGAGCGACGACCGGTATCCCATCCAGCTGGCCAACCTGATACCGCGCGATGAAGGCTTCCGCCTCCGCTACGAAGGCCGCCGGATCGACGCGATACGAGCTGAGCCGATTCTGTTCCTGTCCCACGAGCGGCCAGACGAACGCGATCATCACGAACATCGCGATGCCCCAGATGACCACCAGCCAGACCCACAGCCGCTCGTCCCGACCCAACCCCTCCCACCAGACCCCACGCGGCTTGGCTAGCGCGCTGACTCGACTCGCCATCTCCCACCTCCTGCCCAGGTGTCGCTCAGCGGCCGAAAAGTGGGATGAAACCGAGATCGATCAGTCCCCAGATCAGATAAAAGAGGGTAGGAACCACTAGTCCAGCCATGAGCAAGAGGAAGATGTCGTCCAGCAGGACTTGCGGCCACGGTATACGCTCTGGTCGCTCCCGCTGCTCCATGCTCGCCCCTCCGCTTTGTCGCAACTCTACGTACATCGTACCGGGCGAGACATGAGCCGGTCAAGCACATCCTGCATACCTTGTGTTACAAAATCGTAACAACCTCCTTTTACAAACCGCACGGTGTTGTAATGTCATAGATGATCGTCGTTATCTGATCAGACTCATCGATAGACTATCGCCCATGATCTTTTCCATTCCTTCGCGGAACCGAGAATGGCTCGCGCAGCCAAGCACCGTACGGTCGCACTAGTCCCATGCCGAGTGGAAACATGCTGGTCAGGCATAGGGCAACCAGTACACTGGACGCATGAGGGGAAGATCGTCTCTTTCGTGCTGCCGCTCAACCGAGCAGCGCCACCATCGCCAAACAACCGACCACGATACCGATCAAGCCGATTCCGATACCTGCTCCAGCCATGAGCAGCGCCGTGCGCAGACTGCGCTCGGTCCGTTCCAGTTGGGCAGCCAGCCGCTCGTCCACCGCCTCGTGTTGTCCGACCCGGCCCTCCAGCGTCGTCAGGTATTCGCGCAGCTGCGCGATATCAGCTTTGATACTGCTGAGCGACTCACCGTAATAGCGTACGAGTTCTTGCCAGTTCCGCTCGAGGTCCTGGACACGAGTCGTGAGTTCTTCGGAGAGCCCTTGCACCATCCGCCAGCGTTCCTCATGTTCGTGCTCGAGTCGCGACACTGTTCGCTGCGCCTGCGCCACGAGTCGAGCACTGTCTCGCTCGACCGTCGCGAGCTTCTCCCCTGCTTCTTCGAGCAGGGAGGAAAACTGCTGTTCGTGCTGTTGCAGGAGCGTCAGCGCTTCTTCATAGAGGGAAACGACCTGTGCCAGTCGTTCTCCCAACTCGGTGAACTCGCCAACCAGCGACTCGACCGTACTGGCTGCCTGCTGCGCGCTCGCGAGCTGCTGCTCGAGTCGCCGCAGCTGGAGAAAGGAATCAGGGCTCTCGCTCATGTTCACCGTCCTCCGTGACGACACCGGAGAGGCACTCTTCCATCCGCTCCCTGAGGCCTTCCAAGAAGGTCACTGTCGCAGCGAGACGGGAGAACGCTCGGTCCAGTAGTAGGAGTATCACCTCGCTCTGTTGCAGGAAGCGTTCGCTGGCCAGGAGTGCCAACAAGAGGCGCGTCTGGAACGCCTCCTCACCGAGCGCTGCCACTGCGTACTCCAGTAGTTCCTGCCGGCCCTCCAACGAATCGAAAGGCCCCCCTGTCCTCGCCAACAGCACGATGGCCCGCGGAGCATCCAGCCCCGCAGCCTCCTCGGCGAACTCGAGGAGGACCTCCCGCGACAGACCTTGTCGGATCGCCTCGGCGATCCCGCGCTCGAGATATCCCCACGCCTCACGCTCCCGGCCTGCGCGCCGGCGCGCCAAGGCACCAGCCAGATACAGTGCCGCCACGTTCGTCGCTTCTTGTTCCAACCGCGTCGTCACCCGGGCGAGCATCCCCGCCACTCCGCCGCGTCGCTCGACCGCCTCGACGAATGCCCGGAGCCGTTCGCCATCGTACCGTTCCAGGAGTTCCGGGAGACGCCGCGCCAACTCTTCGAGACCGACATCCACAACCGGTAGCTCGGCACGCTTGCCCAGCGGGAAAATCAGATCCGGCACACAGACGTCACAAAACCCGCAGCGGTAGGTGTCGGGTGGCGGCGTGGTGTCGAAGCGCGCGAGCAACACCAAACGCCGGCACTCACCCCGCTCCTGGCTGGTCGCATAATCGAGCTCGTTCAAGAGCATCTGGTACCGCATCGGTGGAACGACTTGATAAATCCGGGTCAACAAAATCGTCACCGCACGGCGGACAAGCTCTTCTCTGGGCAGGCTGGTCGACTCTTGCACGAGACCTTCGAAAGCGACACCGAGGTCCGATACCGCGCCCGATCCGGACGACCCATTACTCAACTGCTCCAGCACGACACTCGTTCGCTGCAAATACCTCCGTAAACCCTCGAGCACGTCTTGCGTCCGCCAGTCGCGGACAGGCTCGACATCGATCTGGACCTCGGTCAGCCGATGGTAGGTCAGCGTGAAATCCTGCACCAATCCAAGCAGTTGAAGGCGATAGAGTGCCAGTTGCACACGCGTCAGCACCTCGTCGTCTTGACTCGTCCGGACGACGATGGGCTGACCCTCTCGAGCGAGCCTCCAATGCTGGAGAGTCTCTTCGGTATCTTCGGTCACTCCCGGGTAACTGGCACGGATGAAACGAGCTTGCAAACCATAATCACACAGCGTCGCCAAACCGAAGGGGCAGCGATAGAACCGGTACGCTTGCCGGTCGATCACGCATGGCGGCTCCCCGAGGGCCGCAGCGATCCGCGGTCGGCAATCCGGATGTGGCGGCCGGTAGAGCAGCGCCGCATGAGCATGCTCGCCATCTCTCCCTGCCCGGCCCACCTCCTGATAGTACGCTTCGATACCACTCGCCAGGTTGTAATGGACGACATAACGGATGTTCGGCTTATCGATCCCCATGCCGAACCCTTTGGTCGCCACCAGCAATGGATGCTCGTTCCGCTGGAACTCGTCCTGAGTACGGGCCACCTCTTCGTCCCACCCGGAAGAACCGACCGGCTTCTCGAACTTCCGCCCACATTCCAGACACTCGTGTGGCTTACCGTTGCGCCACACGGGTGAACGGCAGAACGGACAGCGAGTCGGCGGCGTGCTCGCATGCACCGGAATCTCGCGTCGCCCAGCGAACAAGTGCTCCGCGACCACTGACGCGACCCAATGGACCCCTTCCTGGAGAGTCGTCTTGCCATGCGGATTGGCATAGATGCAGAAGACGATGCCGGTCTCCTTGTGCGGACTGGCGCTGAAGTACAGCCTGTTCGGCGTGAAGCGGAGCGCCCGCGGCAGCCGTTCGCGTAAAAGCCGAACGAGCGCGACCTCCTTTTCGCTCGCCCCCAAATCGGCTGGCGTGTGGACCGAGTAGCTCAAATTCGGCCGATCGCTCGTCGTCTCTTGCACGACATCCGATTCGCTGAGTTCCAGCGTGGCCAGAATATCCGCGCGCACCAGACGCGATGCCGTCGCGGTCAATCCGACGATCGGGATCGTCCGGCCAGCGACCTCCTCGAGCTCTCGACGCAACTGCGGAATGCGCAGATAGGCGGGCCGGAAGTCGTGTCCCCACTCCGAAACGCAATGGGCTTCGTCCACGACGAGCAAACCGATCGGGTGGTCCGCGCCGACCTCGCGCAGTTCCCGCAGGAATCCAGCGATCTGGAGCCGCTCCGGCGCGACATACACGAGTCGATACCGTCCGGCGCGCAGGCCTTCGAGCTTCGCCCGCTTCTCGCTTTCGCTATCGTTCCCGGTGATGGCGACCGCCGTCACCACACCGTTCTGTTCGAGATTGAGCAGCTGATCCCGCATCAGCGACCGCAGTGGCGAGATGACCAGTGTCGCACTCGGCAGCAGGAGCGCCGAAAGTTGGAAGACGAGCGACTTTCCGAACCCGGTGGGGAGGACACCCAGACTCGACTCACCCCGCAGCGTCCGCTGGATCAGGGCAACCTGCTGTTCCTTCAGCTGAGGAACCCGAAAGAACCGCCGCGCGAAGAAATCCAACACTTCTCGCCTGAGGCCGACAGGGCGCCGATGCAGTGCCGCAAGCCGCAACGACTGCTCTGCCGACGACCAGCTGTCCTGGAAAATCTCGCGCGAGTCCGCTTGCCCCCCATCGAGGAATGCGATTCCCCGGCCAGGGAGCCGGTCCACGACCCGGCACTCGAACGGCGTGCGCGGGAGATCGACGAACACCGTTCCATCATGGTCGCGGTATGCCCGCGAAACGAACGAGGCGAGTTCCACATGTCGCGGGGACGCACACAGCAACTCGATGTCCGGCAACGCCACCGTCATCCCGTAGAGCTCACTTCCCCGCTCGACCGTGGCGAGCGCGTCCGTGACGGCTAACTCGACGACCGGAAGACTCGCCCCAGTGACTCCCACCCGTAGCTGCCGCTCACCGTGCTCCGTCGCAATGCGAAGCAAGGACAAGAAAGCGCGTTGCCAGGTTCGAAACTCCTCGAGAAAGGACGCGACGAGATCGAGTGCGATCGACGACCGCCTGGCCGTCCGCTGCAACACCGTCGGCTCATCCCCGCCGGCGAATCGCCAGGAATGCACCCACACGTAGGTCCCATCCTCCGCGTGGAGCTCCTCGCGGCGCACGTCGAGTGACTCCAGCGCACCGGGATCGCTCGCCTGCACTACACGAATCAGGGCGCTTCGTACTGGTACCGGCAAGACGCCGAGGACATTGCGCTCGGTCGATCCGAGGGTTCCCTCCCCACAAAGTGACCTCACGAACCACCAAAACCAGGTTGGAACATCGACGGACGTGCGAGCCTCCGGCATCGTCACCGCACAGGCCTCTCTCGACCCTGTACGACAGCAGAACGACCGAGCATTCACTCGTGATTGTCGGTCAAGAATACGATATCGAACAGGGGGTCAAAGCTCTTCCGGAGAATCACCCCCTTGCCATGCGGCCCCCGATCGAGGCGGAAAAAGGAAAGGCGTTCAGGCATCGACGTACCCGCTCCGCCGCTCCTGAGGCGTTCCGCAGGCGATGGGCCGAGAAGCGAAGGCGACAGACGAGCCGACGTCTGGTTCGGCGCGCGTCGGCAGCGCATTCGCTCACTCGGTGACGACGATCAGTCCAGTCATCTCGCGGAACGACGGCCCGCAGAGTTCAGTACAGCGGATCTCGTACGTCCCAGCACGCGCTGGCCGCAGGGGCACGATCGCCACCTCGCCCGGTACGACACGAACAGCCACCCGCTCGCCACCGAGATCGACGAAAAACCCATGGGGAACATCGCTCGCTGAGACGAGCAAGCGATACTGCACACCCTGCCGTAGTTCCAATACCGGGTACCAGCCATCGGCACGCCCAACCAGGTAGACCTCCGCCCCCGGCGGTGGGGCTACGATGGGTACACCCTCGTACTCCCCGACCTGATACATCGTCACGAAAACGGAGACGCTCTGCTCGAAGAGCGATGGATCTTCTCGTAATCGGTTGACCATCGACGCAGGCGCGCCGAACTCAGATACCACCACACCGTACCCGAGGAAAGCCAGCGGCACGAGAGCGAGCCCCAAAGCAGCCAGCGGGAACAGCAGGCGCTCGGCAGCTCGCGCGCCCCGACTCAGTCGCACGGTTCTCCGCTCTGGCCGCACCGAGCGGACGAGAAGTCCTACGAGCACGGCCGCGTAGAGTCCGCCACCAGCGACCCACATGATCGCTCCACCCAACCGCTGGTCGGCTAGTGGATCGAAGCCCCACAGGGCTGCCGCTTCCTCGTAAACCCGGAAAAGGGGACGCGGGGCCAGCGTCACCGCGGCACAGACCAGATCCGTCGCCATCCAGACCGCGAACGCGAGGAGAATCTTCGCCGTCGCACTCAGACTGCAGTGACCGGGAAGAGCTTCTGCGAGCGTTGCCCAAAAGAGTAGCGATCCGAGGAAGAAGGTCAGATGCTCGAGTTCGTGCACCAGCGGATCGCGCACAGCTGCCTCGTACAGCGGCGGATAGTGCCACAGCGCGAAGGGGACCGTGGCCGCGAGGAACACTACGGTCGGCTGTGTCAACACAGTGAGCAGTGACCGTAGCTGGTGCTGCTTGGCGAACCAGCGCAGGGAACCAGCGGGAAGGCCACGGAGGATCACCCGGCTCGGCTGTCCCAGCACCAGCAGCGGTGGGGCGACGAGCATGAGGAGCGTATGCTGCACCATGTGAACACTGAAACGCACGCCGTTGCCATGATCGGGCGGCCCCATGAGCGCCACCGCGATCACCTCGAGTCCGGCGAGATAAGCGAGGAGTCGCCAGCGAGAGACCCGCCTGCGACCATGCCGTGGCGCAACGTACCAGGCGATCAGATAGGCAGCAGCAGCCGAGACGAGAAGCGCTGTCAGAGGCGGGTCGAAATGCCACGCCCGCAGGAGATCGCCCGAAGCGGCCGACGTATGGAGAACCGGCAAAAACGGCGCGGGCATAGCGACCTCCTACCCGGCACCGCGTGCCCGAGATGGGGCTCAGTTCTTCGGTGCCGGTTGCCCGAGGCGCTCTTCCAAGGCACGGATCGCCTCGCGGTCACGCGCGATCAAGGTTTCGAGGTATGCCCGCAAGGTCATGCGACCGCGCGGCGTCTCGAACTCCTGCTGCCACACACTGTCCGGGAGATCGCGGACCATGGCGAGTGTTGCCTCTCGGGCTGTGCCGAACTGGCTAAGCAAGACGATCGGGACGAGACCGAGTGCCGTTTGTTGGAGCGTGACCAGCGGCTCAGCTTCGTCGTCGACGATCGTCCGCTCACCACCCCGCAACATCTCCTTGATCGCCTGCGAAGCGTTCAGCTCGCGATTGCGGAGACGATAGAGGATCCCGAGCAGGCTCGTGGGGTCTTCGACCGTCCCTGCGTCGGCATTCATCGCCGCCAGTAGGGGCCGGAACCGTTGGTTGAGCTCGCGGTACGCGGCAATCAGCGCCTCGACGACATCCCGATCGGCCATGCCGGCTCCTCCGTCTCCGCTTCCCCCAGCCCGATCCCCGTCTACGATAGCGGAAAGCGGTGTCTCCCAGCAAGAGCGTCATCACCTCGCCCCCCTCATCCCTCGCCCTCTGCTTCCGCATTCCGATCGTCGCCCAAGAGCATTGCGGCCACAGCCTCGTTCCGCGCAGCGCCTGACCGCGAATCCCACACCGTGGCACATTCTCGCGCTCTCCGCACACTCCTGGCATGTTCGGCAGTCTTGCTCACCGTGCGAGCGCTTGCTATCATCCGCTCGGTCAGAGGGGGTTCATCGCTAAATCAAGAAGGAGGTATTCGATGAAGTCTCGCGCAGCGGTCTTGTATGGCCCTACCCGATCGTTTTCCATCGAGGAGATCGAGGTCGACGAGCCGAAAGAGGGTGAAGTGCTCGTCAAGCTGGTCGCTACCGGCCTTTGCCATTCCGATTGGCACTTCGCGACTGGCGCCGCCCCCGTTCGTTTTCCCATGGTCGTCGGGCACGA
>DAOTYK010000116.1:0-2229 GCA_034434855.1 Thermomicrobium sp. | reverse complement strand
GTCGATCGTCCAGATGGTCAATGCCGAACGGATCGTCGTCCTGGGCTGGGGTCGAGCGATCCTCGCCCAATTGGCCCATCCGCTCGTCGCAGCGGGGGTGGCCGAGCATTCGTCGTTCGCCCGCGATACCTGGTCAGCCTTCCGGCGCTTTCGCGCAACGGTGAACGCGATGCGCGCCCTCACCTTCGGCTCCCCAGAGGCAGCCCGAGCAGCCGCTGCCCGCATCATCCGCACTCACGACCGCGTACAGGGCATGCTCCGGGAGCCGAGCGGTCGCTTTCCAGCCGGTACCCGGTACAGCGCGCACGATCCTGATCTCCTCGCCTGGGTGCACACCACGACCGTCGAAGCGATGATCACCGCATACGAACGTTTCGTCCGTGTGCTCACCCCGGAGGAGCGCGACCGCTACTGTCAGGAAGCGAGCATGATGGAGTTTTGGCTGGGCATACCCGCTGGCTCTCTTCCCCGCTCCTGGGGGGAGATCGAGGAGAAGATCGCCCGCGCGCGCCAGGACGAGACGCTCGTCATCACACCGCTCACGCGGCATCTCGCCGCCTCCGTACTCTCCCCACCGCATCCCTGGTGGCTCGCCCCGAGCGTCCGCGTCTGGCGCTGGCTGACCATCGGTCTCCTGCCCGACTGGCTCCGCGCGGCCTATGACCTCGGCTGGTCAGCTCGTGACGACGAGCACTTCGAGCGCTGCCTTCGTGCGATCCGCTCGATCTGGTCGCGACTTCCCGCGCTCGTCCGCATCTGGCCAGAAGCGCGGTCTGCCCCGTCAGGCGTGCTTCCCCCCGATGGAATGACGCACGCGGGAGTTCCGCGGTGAGGGGCTTCTCCACTTTCGTCCGCCGCTTCGGCATTCCCTTCGGTCTGCTCGCTCTGAGTGTCGCGATCGCTGGCGCGACACTGGCGCGCTACGCAGTACCAGCCAGTACACCGTCCACCACAACGGTCGCCCCTTCACCCGAACCGATACTGACCCCCACGCCGACACCCTCTCCGACTCCCGAACCACCCTCGCTCAGCGCCCGCTCCGTCCTCGTCGTCGATCTCACCACCGACCGGATACTCTTGGAGCGTGCCAGCCGGACACCCCGTCCTCCAGCCAGTACCCTCAAGCTCCTCACCGCGCTGACCGCAGTGGAGATCCTTTCATCCGAAGAAATCGTCACGATCCAGCCGGAGGACACAGTCGATCCGGCCCGTGAATCGGCCATGGGGCTGAACGTTGGGGACACGATCACGGTCCACGATCTGCTGATCGGCCTGCTGCTCCCCTCCGGCAACGACGCTGCCCGGGCACTGGCCCGCATCGCTGGCGAGCGACTCGCTGGCCCTCCCGATCGACCACCGCGTGACCGCTTCCTCGTCGCGATGCAGGAGAAAGCTCGGGAACTGGGCCTCAGCGAAACGGTCGTGCTGACCCCGGACGGCGACGACATACCGGGGCAGACGACGAGTGCGCGCGATCTCCTCCAGCTCGCCCGCGCGACGCTCGATCATCCGGAACTCGCCGCTCTCGTCGCGCTGCGCACGGCCAAGGTCCGCGTCGGTGGTCCGAACGCGCGTGTGCTCGAACTCCGGAACACGAACGAGCTCCTCGGTCAACTCGGGGTCATCGGCATCAAGACCGGAACGACTCCCCAGGCCGGGCAGTGTCTGGTCGCTGCATGGCGCACCAGCGACGAACGGACCTTCGTCGCCATCGTCCTCGGGAGTCAGGATCGCTACGGTGACGCGCGGGCGATCATCGATTGGGTCGCACGGGCAACCGGCAGCACACCGGTTCCATGATCCGCTGCGACGCGTGCCGGGGTGGCCAGAGACCCCGGCGCCGCTCCCATCCGGCCGATCGGCCCCGGTTCACCCATGCCGGTCGGGGACAGGTGATCCGGCGAGGCTCGCTGGACTCTCCCAGGACCGGCGAGCGGATGCAGACCGAACCCCGCACTGCGCTCCCCCGGAGTCTCGTGTCGCATTTCCCCGTGCGCTCTCGGCACTCCGGGCCAGCGTCATGCAGCCGGATCGATCGAGCCACGTGGTGAGTGCTGGACACGACTGGTCGGAGACTGGCTGCCACTCCGGGCCATAAGCTGTTATGCTTGCCAGCCGGCTTCTCGATCGCTCCAGCGCCCCACGGAGTAGGGAGCGCGAAGGAATCGACGCGTGACCGCCCAACGCCCCGCTGCACCATCCGGAGAGACATCGCGACTGACGCGCCTG
>DAOTYK010000115.1:0-7749 GCA_034434855.1 Thermomicrobium sp. | reverse complement strand
GCATTCGCCACCTGATCGTCGATCGGCGTTCCGAGAAAGATGATCCGATCGCGGAGCAGGCGCGAGTAGATATCGTAGGCACGCTCACCACGACTGGTCGTTTCGATCACCATCGGGATGACGAGTTCGGGTCGCATGTCTCGCTCCATCGTATCGCCTCCTCAACGTCATCAGGATGCCTGGTCATCGTCCGCTCGGGATCCAGCCCCCGTTGCCGCGGGCGATTCCGCTGGCTCGGAAGCTGGCGTCGTTTCGCGATCCGCAACCTCCGGAGCCGGTGCTTCTCCTTCCGCAGCTGGCTCTGTCCCCTCGGCCGGCTCGGCTCCCGCCAGAACACGAGCCGCCTCGCCGATCACAGCACCTCGTCCTTCCGTGACGAGTTCTAAGAGCCGCTCGCTCACCTTGCGCTCGTGCAGTTCGTCAGCGAGATAGCTGCGGACCGAAGGAACATTATAGAACGCTCGGAACTGTTCTGGACTTCCGCTGGCCAGAGCCAGTCGCTCGATCTCGGCAACCAGTTCCTCCTCACTGACCGCGATCCCCTCAGCCTCGGCAAAGGCTTCCAGCACCAAATACCGGCGAAGGCGCGCTTCGGCTTGGGGGCGCAGCTCTTGCCTGAACTCTTCCAGGGTTTTACCCTGAAATCGAAGGTACTCTTCCAGGCTGCTACCACGCTGCCGCAGTTGTTCACGCAACCGCTCGACATCCGCTGCGACCTGACGCTCGACCAGCGCTGGCGGAAGCTCGAACGTCGCCACCTCGAGGAGACGCTGAACTGCCTGTTCCAGTACTTCCGCACGCGCTGCCTGCGCCTTCTCGCGCAAGAGATCACGCCGCACTCGATCGCGCAGTTCGCTCGATGACGCTACCCCGAGCGACTGCGCGAACTCGTCATTCACTTCCGGAAGCTCCGCTTCCTTCACCTCGTGTAAGGTCACGCGGTAATGCAGCGTTTTCCCACGGAGTTCCGGACTGACGCGCTCGTCCTCCTCAGCGAACGAAATATCGAACTCAGCCGATTCTCCGGGATGCAGGGAGCGGATAGCCTGATCGATCTCCGCAAAAAGGTTGCTCTCGCCCAAGACGAACGTCGCCTGGCGAAGCGGCTCCTGGAACGGTTGCTCGCCTTCGTACGCTTCGATATCGACGATCACCTGATCGCCGTCGCGAGGCTGGCGCGGCTCGTCCGGCGTCTTCCAGACCGCACGACTGCGCCGTAGTCCCTCGATGACCTGGTCGATTTCCTCCTCGGTCACCTCGACCTCGCGCGGCTCGACGCGGATATCTCGATAGCCGTCGAGATCGACTTGCGGATAGACCTGCACTTCGACGCGGAAGGCGAGCGGTTCGTCTCGATAGACCTCCACCTCCGGTTCGGCGACAGGGGTCAGCCGGTGTTGCTGCAGCGCCTCACGATACAAGCGATCCATGAGCTCACGCTGCGCTTCCGCGACGATCAGCTCCCGCCCCACTCGTCGCTCGACGAGCGCCCGCGGTGCACGCCCTGGCCGAAAGCCAGGAACCTGGACCTGCTGGCTGATGCGTCGGAACGCTCGTTCGAGTGCAGCGTCGAATTCTTCAGGATCCGCCGCGATATCCAAGCGCACCGTGCTTTGCGGCAGGCGTTCGACGGTGATCTTCACGAACTCCCCTCCCTGTCAGGACAAACCACGATGGAACCTCGGCTCATCTCGCTGCACCCAATTCTCGCCCGAATCGGCAGAGAACTGCTCGACGCGGACATTCTGCGGCCTCCAGCATTGCCGAGGGCCGGCGTGCACGGCTAATCCTACCCCGCCAGCCATTCCGGTCGCCAGGAGCGCTGTGCTAAGGTTATCGCGCGGAGGTACCCGCGCCATCAGGTACCCACCGGGTGACGAGCATGACGACCGAGTTGACCCGCCGACCTCGACGACATCGTCTCCTCACCCCACGCGGATTACAGCACATTCGTCCACTCAGGCGTGCCCTCGCCTGCGGGACGATCGCGGACTGGCAACTCGTTCCGTGGGGCACCAATGGGACGTTCATCGTGCTGCTCGAGCAGGAGATCGTGCCAGACCTGCTGGCTATCTATAAGCCTGCCCGCGGCGAGGCGCCACTCTGGGATTTTCCTGCAGGAACGCTCTATCGCCGCGAGTATGCGAGCTATCTGTTGAGTCGCCTGCTCGGATGGTCGTTCGTGCCTCCGACGGTCATCCGCGACGGTCCCTACGGCATCGGGACCGTCCAGCTGTATATCGAACCGGACGATCAGCCCCTGCGCGGCAAATCGGTGCGATCCGAACTCCAGCGCATCGCCCTCTTCGACCTTCTCACCAACAATGCCGACCGCAAAGCGAGCCATGTCTTCCGAGGCAAGTTCGACCAGCGGATTTGGGGGATCGACCACGGGCTCACCTTTCATGTCGATCCCAAGCTACGGACCATCCTCTGGGAATTCTGCGGTGAACCTATCCCGAGCGAGCTGCTCTCCGATCTTGCGCGACTCCTCCGACACCGCCGGATCGTCCAGCGGCTCCTCCGATCGTTTCTGGCCGAGAATGAACTCGCCGCTTTCTGGAAGCGCTGCGCGACCCTCGTGGAGCGCCCGATCTATCCACTGCTCAACCCGCGACGCAACATTCCCTTCGGCTGGTAACGGGACAGATCGTTCGCTTCCGGAAGAACAGCGATTCAGGGCTGTATTTGGACAGTCCGTCGCTCGCTGCCCGAACCGACTCGATCCGTGGTGGACAGCTCGCGCTTTGGTTGTCGCGACGCCAGAGTCGCTGACCGGGGAGGAGCCATCAGCGCGAGAGTGTCCTCCAGTCATGTTCGGCGCTTCCCTCTTGACCGGTCCCAAGATTGGCCGTATGATGAGGATGGATGCCAGGAATCCGCAGAGTCGTTCTCGATCAAGCAGTGGGAAGGGTCGCCCCGAGCCCCCATCTGACAACGAAAAGCGCAAGGCTCTGTGGACTGGCATAGGTCACAGGGTATCAGGGAAGGGAGCGAGGGTGAAAATCTCAGGATCGTACACCATACGAGCGGCTCGCGATGCCGTCTTCGCGCGACTGACCGATCCACAGGCGATCGCGAGTTGTTTGCCTGGAGTGGAAAACCTCAATCAGGTCGCCCCTGATCAGTACGAAATGGCGATGACGGTCGCCATCGGCCCGGTCAAGGGGACGTTCCAAGGGAAGGTACAACTCGCCGATATCAATCCACCCGAATCGTACCGCATGGCGGTAGAGGGGCAGGGGAAACCCGGCTTTGCTCGCGGCGTGGGCTCGGTCCAGTTACGAGCGATCGACGACCAGACCACGGAGATCACTTACGAGGGTGATGTGGAACTGGGCGGACCCTTCGCCGGCGTCGCCCAGCGCATGCTGGGTGGCGTAGCGAAGCGCATGATCGAACAGTTCTTCGCGTGCATCGAGCGTCAGATGAGTGCGAGTGCCTGATCCCATCGCGAGGTCATTGGTCGGAAGGGAAAGGAGCGGTCGAATGCAGATCACGGTGACTGTCAACGGTGTGACCTACACCCATGACGTCGAGCCGCGCCTGCTGCTCGTGCACTACTTGCGGGATGTCCTCAACCTCACCGGAACGCACATCGGCTGTGATACCAGCCAGTGCGGTGCGTGTACCGTCCTCATGAACGGTAAAGCGGTCAAGTCCTGCACGATTTTTGCCGTGCAAGCGGATGGTGCGGAGATTACCACGATCGAGGGACTGGCCCGCGATGGCCAACTCCACCCGGTGCAGGAAGGATTTTGGGAAAAGCACGGGTTGCAGTGCGGCTACTGCACACCGGGGATGATCATGACCGCCGTCGACTTCCTGCAGCGCAACCCCAATCCGACGGAAGAGGAGATCCGTCACGCCATCGAAGGGAACTTGTGCCGCTGCACGGGCTATCAGAACATCGTCCGCGCTATCCAGTACGCGGCCGAGAAGATGCGCAGCGGTAGCTAGGCACGTGCTCGTTCGGCCGGGTCGATCTCGGGCACCTCGCAGCGAAGGAGGCAGCCATGGCCGTCACCAAGATGTTCGGAGCAGCTGTCAAGCGGCGCGAAGATCCGCGACTCATCACCGGGCGCGGGAATTTCACGGATCACATCCGGCTCCCAGGCACGCTGGTCATGGCGATCAAGCGGAGTCCCCACGCGCACGCGCGGATCGTCCGCATCGATACCAGCAAGGCACGAGCGATGCGGGGCGTCGTCGCCGTATACACCGGTCAGGATCTCGTCGGCAAGCTGGCCCCGGTGCCCTGCGCTTGGCTGATTCCTGACAGCGACTTGAAGGTCCCCCCCTACCGAGCAGTCGCGGTGGACAAGGTGCGCTACGTCGGTGACGCTGTCGCCGTGGTCGTCGCGACCGATCGCTACGTCGCGCAGGACGCGGTGGATGCCATCGAGGTCGAGTACGAGCCGCTGCCGGCGGTCGTCGACCAGGAGAAAGCGCTGGAGCCCGGCGCACCGCAACTCTACGACGAAGTCCCCAACAACCTCGCCTTCCACTGGAAGCTGCATGCCGGTGACTTCGACGCAGCCTGGAATGCTGCTGAGGTGCGCATCTCGCGCCGGTTGGTCAATCACCGACTGATCCCGACGGCGATGGAACCGCGCGGTGCACTCGCGGCTTACAATCCGGGCACGGGTGAACTGACCATCTGGTGCACCAGCCAGAACCCGCACGTGCACCGGTTGCTGCTTTCGGCGGTCACTGGTCTACCGGAGACGCAAATCCGCGTCATCGCCACCGATGTCGGCGGCGGTTTCGGTAGCAAGATTCCGATGTACGCCGGCGAGATGATCGCGGCGGCCATCAGCAAGGATCTCGGTCGGCCGATCAAGTGGATCGAGACGCGGCAGGAGAATTATGTCGCAACGATTCACGGCCGCGACCACATCCAATATGTCGACATCGCGGCGCGGCGGGACGGCACGATCACTGGTGTCCGCGTGCGCGCCTACGCCAGCATGGGAGCCTATCTCTCGACGGCTGCACCCGGCGTCCCGACCTGGTTGTTCGGCCTCATGTTGCAGGGTCCTTATGCGATCCCAGTCGTGCACTGCGACGTGTACGGCGTTCTCACCAATACCACGCCGACAGACGCGTATCGGGGCGCTGGGCGGCCAGAAGCGACGTACCTCTTGGAGCGGATGATCGATCTCTTGGCGCGCGAACTGGGGATGGACCCAGCCGAGATCCGTCGCAAGAACTTCATTCCCAAGGACAAGTTCCCGTACACGACGCCCACTGGATTGCAGTACGACAGCGGTGATTACGAGGCGACACTGAATCGGGCACTGGAACTGGTCGATTATCAGAACTTGCGGCGCGAGCAAGAGGAGCTGCGCAAGCAGGGACGTTACATCGGGATCGGCTTCTCCACCTATGTCGAGGTCTGCGGCCTGGCTCCTTCCCAGGCTGCGGGTGCCATGGGCTTCCAAGGTGGTCTGTGGGAGAGCGCGACCGTACGGGTGCATCCCACCGGCAAGGTGACGGTCTTCACGGGCTCCAACCCGCACGGGCAGGGCGAGGAGACGACCTTCGCCCAGTTGGTCGCTGACGAACTCGGTGTGCCCTTCGAGGACGTGGAGATCGTCCACGGTGACACCGAAATGGTCCCCTTCGGCATGGGGACTTATGGAAGCCGGAGCACCGCCGTGGGCGGCGCGGCACTCGTTCACGCGTGCCGCAAGGTCAAGGAGAAGGCACAGCGGATCGCGGCCCATCTCCTCGAAGTCTCGCCCGATGACCTGGTGTTCGAGAACGGCCGGTTCTTCGTCAAGGGTGCGCCGGATCGCGGTATGACCTTCCAAGAAGTGGCGCTGCAAGCGTATCTCGCCTGGAAGCTGCCGCGGGACATCGAACCAGGACTCGAGGCGACGCACTTCTTCGATCCGGTGAACAATACGTTCCCATTCGGGTGCCACATTTGCGTCGTGGAGGTCGACCCGGAAACCGGGAAAGTGCAATTCCGTCAGTACGTTGCCGTCGACGATGTCGGAAACGTGATCAACCCGATGATCGTCGATGGCCAGGTTCACGGCGGCATCACGCAGGGACTCGCGCAGGCGGTGTACGAGTTCGCCGCCTACGATGAGAATGGCCAGCTCCTGACCGGTTCGCTCATGGACTACGCAGTGCCCAAAGCGAGCATGCTCCCCTCCTTTACGGTCGATCGGACGGTCACCCCCACGCCGGTCAACCCGATGGGAGTCAAGGGAGCAGGCGAAACCGGTACGATCGCCTCCACGCCCGCCGTGGTCAATGCTGTGATCGATGCACTCGCACCGTTTGGCATCGACCATATCGACATGCCGCTGACACCGGAGAGGATCTGGCGAGCGGTCCGCGAACGATCGCGCTGAGGGCAGATCCGGAGGACGATGCCTCTAGAGGAACGGAAGGGGAGCAGACGATGTATCCGAGCACGTTCACTTATTACCGAGCAGGGTCGGTGCAAGAGGCGCTCAAACTTCTGCTCGAGAACCCGGACGCGAAGCTCCTCGCTGGGGGACACAGCTTGATCCCAGCCATGAAGCTCCGACTCGCCTCGCCGTCCGCGCTCATCGACATCTCGCGCATCAGCGAACTCACCGGAATCCGGGATGCCGGCGACCGAATCGTCATCGGTGCCATGACCCGGTACGACGATATTCAACGATCCGATCTCGTTCGCCGAGTGCTGCCCATTCTCCCTGAGACGATCGACGTGATCGGCGATCTCCAGGTCCGGAACATGGGCACGATCGGCGGATCGCTCGCTCACGCCGATCCGGCAGCTGATCTTCCAGCTGTCGTGCTCGCACTCGGTGCCGAGATCAAGGCGGTCGGCCCCAATGGCGAGCGCACCATCCCCGCGGACCAGTTCTTCGTCGATCTCTTCACGACTGCCCTGCAACCGAACGAAATCCTCACCGAGATCGCCTTCCCCAAGCCACCAGCCCGTACCGGCATGTCCTATCAGAAGTTCGCCAATCCAGCATCCGGTTATGCCGTCGTCGGAGCAGCAGCGGTCGTGACACTGGCCGAGGACGGTGCGGTCGCCACAGCACGCGTCGGGGTGACTGGCGCAGGACCCTATGCAGTCCGGCGCCAGAACGTCGAGCAAGCGCTGGTCGGTAAGCAGCCCACTTCTGAGACGATCGAGGCAGCCAGCCAGTTGGCCAGCGAGGGGATGACGTTCAACAGCGATATCTTCGCGAGCGAGGAGTATCGAGCACATCTCACGCGCGTGTTCGTCAAGCGAGCCCTGACCCGAGCTGTGGAGCGAGCACGCGGCTGATCGACCACTTCCACGTGTCGCAGCACGCCCGGGGTCGTTGACCCCGGGCGCATCGCTGTCCGTCGATACCGTACTTTGGTATACTACTGGACTGGCACGTCTGATGAGTCGAGGTGAAGCGTGACGACGATCGAGTTGCATTCAGTCGAGGCCGTACAGCGCGCACTCGCGGCCTATCGATACGTGTGCGACACCAGCCTGGCGACCGCTATTTTCCTCGCCCTCAAGCTACCCAAGCCGCTCCTCTTGGAGGGCGAAGCGGGAGTCGGCAAGACGGAAGTCGCCAAAGTGCTTTCACAGGTACTGGATACGGAGTTGATCCGCCTCCAGTGCTACGAAGGGCTAGACGTCAACCACGCGGTCTACGAGTGGAACTACCCACGCCAGATGCTGGCCATCCGCTTGCTGGAAGACCAGCAGGTCGGATGGGATACCGCCATGCATGAAATTTTCAGCGAAGAGTT
>DAOTYK010000114.1:0-1910 GCA_034434855.1 Thermomicrobium sp. | reverse complement strand
ACATCGACACGGACGTCGATATCTCGATACTTGAGGACGAGATCCTCGTAACGTGCCCAGTACCAGTCTTCTCCACCCCCGGCGTGGATCTCCCACTCCGGCCGCACCTGGATCAGGAGGCGCTGTTCTGGATCGTAGTATTCGAAGATCGTCTCGATCTGGCGCGGCTCCTTGCACAGCGGGCAGCGTGTCCAGTGGATGGTTTTGAGAAGAATGCCGTATCGTGCGTCGGGATGCGTGGCGACATTGACGCGACGGGCAACCGGCGCCGACCAGATCGTCTTGCAGGCTGCGCAACGCATTTCGATCTCGCTGAATTCGGTCGGCAAGTCGGGTACAGGCACTGCCTGCTGGGGCCGTTCGGTCATCGCATCGTCCCTCGTTCCCCGCCGCTCACGCTCGACCGATCTGCATTGTACCGGATCGGGAGGGGTGTCCGGGAGACAACGCCTGGAGCAGTGGTCGTGATCACCTGCCCTGTTCCTTCCCGCGCACAAGGTGACAGCTACCGGTGAGAGGATCGCTGGCCCATTCGCCTGGCGCACTGGCAACTCAGGCCTGATGCGAGTCAAGCGAAAGATTTGTCCCATAGAATGGGAAAGCGGAGGCGGATCGGGGTGATCGATCAGTGGTTGGACGGGTGACCGACAGTAAAGCACTCGGTGGATGCGGAGCGTCCTGAACGCTCGAGCCGATGCAGCGAGGCTGCGGACTGGTGCAGCCGCCGGTGGTCAAATCGCGTCACCGCCACGGTTCGCGATCTCGATTCCCGGCGGTAGCAGAGGCGATCATTCGCGAACCAGGAAGCTCTTGCGAAGACCGCTCCCGACTCGTGTCGATTTTCCCACGCGGTGAAAGAAGTTCGATCGGTTACCGGAAGAGGTTAGACTTCATGAGGAGGCTGCACATGGATCTCCAGGAGAACGTGGTGAGGGAATTGGTGCAGCGAGGATACGAGGTGGTGCGCCGGACGAGTGCGCTCTTCTTCCTCGTTCACCCCGAGTCTCCCGGCATCATGGTCCGTGTCGGGACGGTGTACGTCGTCGCGGAAACGAGCGGAGCTGAGATCGTGCGCCAGCGACTCGACCGATTCGATGCCGCTTCCTTCGTCAGCCAACTGCGGGCGTACGAGACTGGACGGGCACGATGAATCCAGGTCATCGATTGGAGAGATTCGCCTCCGGAGCCGTCGTCGGCCTCCTCTGGGGAATCTGTCTGTTCCTCGTGGAGTGGCTCGTCGGCGCCGCGACGCTGCTCCGGGCAGTCCTCGACGCGACCACGCGGATCCTTCCGGTCGGTCTTTTCGGTTGGATACTCGGACGTGCCGAAAATGCGGCGAAGCCGCTCGCTGTGGTTGGGACTCTCGCCCTGTTCGCCTTCCTCGCCGGTGGGCTCGCGCTCGTGCTGCGTGGGCGTGGCCGCATCTGGTTGCTCGGAGCGCTCGCTCTCGTGCTGTGGTCCGGCACGGTATGGGTCGCGTACGAGTATGGTGGAACGCTCACGACCGCCTTGTTCGTCGCGACCAGCACTGCGTTGTTCCTCGTCGGTGGATTGTGGATCGTTTCTGCCGAGGCGCAACCGAGTTCGCCGACGCGGCGTCGTTTGCTCCGCACCGTCCTCGGAGCAGGCCTGGTGTTGGGACTGGCGACTGCTGGGCGGTTCCTCACCGGTTTGGGGGCACGATCGCGAGCGCCCGGTGTGGTCGACGAGCGTGGGCTTTCGCCCGCCATTACACCGCTCGCTGATTTCTACGTCGTGTCCAAGAATGTCGCCGATCCGGAGGTCGATCCCGCTCGCTGGCGGCTGCGGGTCAGCGGACGAGTCCGTCGCCCCTTGGAGCTCGATCTCGCGGCCTTGCGAGCTCGACCAGCGGTGCGCATGATTTCGACGCTCGAGTGCATCAGCAATGA
>DAOTYK010000113.1:0-7686 GCA_034434855.1 Thermomicrobium sp. | reverse complement strand
CGTGCTGCCTCCACGAACCGGTTCGTGAAGGCGAGCCGGGCATCCAGGTCGCTGTGTAAGAGCCCACGAGATCGCATCCAAGCGGCGTAGTCGGTCCAGCGCTTTTCCTCTTGCCAGCCGAAGATCGGTACTCCTTCCGTCCACAGCGGGGCTAGGAGGCGGATCCCACGCTCTTCGAGCGCCTGATTCGTTTCCGGGTACTTCCGAACGAGAAGTTGGACTGCTCCATCGAGATCGGCCGCGGCTTCACGATACCCCTGGATCATCGCGCCTACGAAGCGCTGTACGTGGTCAGGTTGCTCGCGAACCTGCTGCTCGCTCGTCACCATGACGAGTTCGTAAAAATCGGGCACGCCCCACTGTTCGACGCGCAAAATGACGGGTCGTTCGCCTTGTTGCTCGATGAGAATCGACTCGTGAACCCAATACGCTCCGATCACTGCGTCAACTTGGCCACTCAGCAAGGCTCGCACGAGCTCGTAACCCACGTTCACCAGTTTCACGTCGTCGAGGTGCGCGCCGTCGGTTTCCAGCATGGTCGCCAGCAGGGCTTCGTCGCTGGGCAGGCCGGGGTAACCGACCCGCTTACCGACGAGGTCGCGTGGTCGCGTGATACCGCTTCGCTCCAACGCCATGACGGAGTTCAACGGATGCTGGACGAGCGCTGCGATCGAGACGATCGGGATACCTTCCGCGCGGGCCAGGAGGACGTCGGTCTGGTAGCTGATACCGAAGGTATTGCGTCCGGTGGCCACCAGTTTGAGTACGTCTTCCGGGTTGGCTGGTACGTCGAGCGTGACCTCGAGCCCCTGCTCGCGGAAGGAACCTCGTTCCTGTGCCATGAGCAGTCCGGTGTGATTGGACCAGGGGTACCAGTCCAGGGCGACGCTGACCCCCTCAAGTGGGCCGGCAGCAGGTGTGGAGCCGGGTGCGGGCGGAGTCGGCGTCGGAGCAGTCTCGGTCGGTGGCGACGCCGTGCCGCGACGACAGGCGGTGGCGAGCGCGATGGCACCGAGGGCGAAGAAACGTCGGCGGGTGAAGCGATCAGCCAGGACCATCGATGACCTCCTCTCAGGGTTCCGTTCGCGGTCGGGTGCGCCAGGGAAGGGCCAGGCGCTCGAGCCAGCTGACGCTCGCGAACAGCGCGATGCTGACGAGTGCACTCACGAGAACAGCAGCGAAGACGCGATCGGTGTGGAATTGCGAGGCTGCCCGGATCATGAGATAGCCGAGCCCTGCGGCAGCTCCTATCCATTCCCCGATGAGGGCACCGATCACGCTCACAGCAGCAGCGACGCGGAGTCCGGAGAAGAACGCTGGGAGAGCTGCCGGGAGCCGCACGAAACGGAGAGTTTGCCACTGCGATGCACCCAAGCTGCGAACCATGTCGATCAGTTCGGGATCGACCCCGCGGAGGCCGTCGACCAGGTTGACGGCGATCGGGAAGAAGCAGATGAGAACGACGACGATCACCTTAGGTGTCAAGCCGTAGCCGAACCAAATCAAGAGCAGTGGAGCAAGCGCAACGATCGGGATCGCTTGGGAAGCGACCACGAGCGGATACACCGACCGTTCGATCACCCGCGAGGCGACGATACCGGTCGCCAGGACGATCGCTAGGACGATGGAAACGATGAGTCCTAACCCGATTTCCTGCATGGTGACACCGAGATGAAAGAGCAGAAGACGGTGATCGCGGAGCAGCGCGGTGAGGATCGCGCTCGGTGGAGGCAGCACCCAGTCCGGGACCGCGAATGCGCGGCAGGCCAGTTCCCAGGCGAGCACGGTTGTGCTGAGGAGAAGGCCCGGCAACACTCGGTCATGCATCATCGGTCACAACTCCTACGGCTGGCTGACGACGCAGCGTGGCGAGCAAGCGCGCTTTGAGGGAGACGAATGTGTGGTCAGTCACGATCGCGTACGTTCGGGGGCGGGGTAAATCGACTCGAATGTCGGCCACGATCGTTCCCGGGCGCTGGCTGAGGACAACGACGCGATCGCTGAGCAAGAGTGCTTCCTCGACGTCATGCGTGACGAGGATGACGGTGCGGTCGAGCTCCTCCCACAGCATGAGTAACCACTCCTGCATGCTCGAGCGCGTCAAAGCATCGAGTGCACCGAATGGTTCGTCGAGGAGCATGACCGGACACTCGGTAAGCAGCGTGCGTAAAAACGCCGCACGCTGGCGCATGCCGCCCGAAAGTTGGGCTGGATAACTGGAAGCGAACTGGGCTAAGCCGAAACGGCTGAGCCACGACATAGCTCGCTCGATGGCCTGGCGACGAGGAACGCGCTTCACCTCGAGGGGAAGGATCGCGTTCTCGAGTACTGTCCGCCACGGGAGAAGCAAGTCACGCTGGTGCATGTAGGCGACCCTGCCGAGTCGGTATGGGGCGGGTGATCCGTCGAGCCAGATCTCTCCGCTCGTCGGCTGCTCGAGACCGGCGATCATGTCGAGAAGCGTGCTCTTCCCGCACCCGGATGGCCCGATGATGCTGACGAACTCACCGTCGGCGACGCGCAGGTCGAGCGGGCCGAGAGCATGAACCTCCAGCTGGTCACGCTGGAAGACCTTGGTGACGCCGCGAAGCTCCAGGCGCCAGCGGGTATCGACGTGGTTCACCACTGACCTCCGCAGAAGGGCGACCGGTGGGGTAGGAAGAGCCTTCGCCCGTCGAGCGGCCGGCACAAGCGCCTGCTGCCGCTCGGTGATGAGCTGGCGAGTACCGTGTTGGATCGGGAGCGAGAGGAGAACGAGGATCGTCCGATGAGCGCCACGGCTTTCCCTCCGCTGGCATTACCCAGTTCAGGTTCCGCGGTCGGTGGCAGAGGACTCGCCACCCTCTCAGCCCGGCTACCCCCGAGCTCCCGCAGCCGCCTCGTTGTCGGAGGATTACTGTAACGGAGTGAACGATGATTGACAAGCGAACCGACTGCTGGATCCTCGCTGTATGGACAGTTGACCCTGGGAGACGTCGCGCGTTACCAGTTTGCGCGTGCTCACTGAGCCTCGCATCGCAGGGTAAGGCTGGCGACTAGTGAGGCGCCTTCGAGCTCGCCAGGAGGGATGAGGTCGTCCGTGGCAACGGGAACACCTCTATTCCCGTACTGCGGAGAAAATCTCCTGTGAAGAGAAAGAAAACCGAGCAGGAAGGGGGATCCTGATGCGTAGTTGGTGGTTGTCTGCCTTCTGTACGCTCGTGATACTCGTCGCCGTCGCACCGCTGGCCAGTTTGCGGGCTGAGGATTTCGCGCACTACGAGTTTCGTCGAACCTGGGAAAGGACTGACTTGCCGGTGTGGAATGGTCGGGCGGCACGGACATGGATGTGGGGTCCCGGACCGATGACACCGGCACTCTGGGAGCGTTATCACGAGGCCGAGGGCGGAGCTCGATCCGTGCAGTATTTCGACAAGACCCGCATGGAGCTGAATGAACGAGAGCCGTACGACTCTCCCTGGCGCGTGACCAACGGTCTGCTGGCGAAGGAACTGGTGACTGGTCTGCGACAGTACGGAGACAACAGCTTCGTCGAGTACGGTCCGGCTGAGATCAACGTGGCCGGCGATCCCGACGATTCATCTGGTCCGACCTATGCGACATTCCGAAAATTGCTCGACGCTCCACCGTGGCCTGTCGGCCAACTGATCACGGCGACCCTCGACCGATCGGGGAACGTAGGCGATGATCCGTCACTGAGTCGCTACGGTGTCACCGCAGCGGTCTTCATTCCCGAAACGAAGCACACGGTTGCCTCCCCCTTCTGGGCGTTCATGAACAGCCGCGGACCGATCGAGGAATACGGGTCCATTCGAGAGGGTCCACTCTTCCCTAACCCGTTCTACGCTACCGGTTTTCCGATCACTGAGGCGTACTGGACGACTGTCCGTGTCGGTGGGATAGCGAAGCGCGTGTTGGTTCAAGTGTTCGAGCGGCGGGTCCTGACATACACTCCAGACAATCCTCCCGGATGGCAAGTGGAGGCCGGGAATGTCGGCCAGCACTATTTCCGGTGGCGGTACGAGCTGGCACCGGATCGTGGCAGCCGGAACAATCCGATCCCGCGAGGGGAATCGGCGTTCCTGTATGGCAACTGGGAGGTTCGAGTGGTCGCGGTGATCCCGAATGCGACGGACATCGTGCTGCGCGAGAATAGGTTCAACGATCCGCCGAAACCGGGGTACCAGTACTTCATCGCGACCGTGGAAGCGACGTATCGAGGTCAAGGGTCGGCATCCTTCGATGGAAGCTACCGATTGCGTGCACTCGGACCCTCGAACGTGTCCTACCGAACCTTCGAGGACTCGTGCGGTGTGATCCCGGATCGTATCAGCGATCGGGAGGTATTCAGCGGCGGAACGATCCGCGGCAACGTCTGCTGGCAAGTTCTCGCGAGCGATGCTGGCAACTTGCTCATGTATGACGATCCCTTCCTAGCAGATCGCTACGTGACGACCTTCTTCCGCTTGACACCCTGAGCGGAGGACACCGTCCGCCGGGGACCAGCTCGCTCCCGTTACTCGATGGACGGAGGCACGCGGGTCGTGAAGTGTCCTCCTATATCGATGGCGCGAAGACGCGGGCGCCGTACGACGTGACGGTTTGCATGCCCGGCTACTCTGGTCTGGAACAGTCTGTGATATCGGTAGCGTCCTGTGTGTGGTGCGGTGAGCCGATCAGCTACCGTGGGGTCGCGTTTTGCCCGTGTCGTCGAGGGTGGCGCGAACCCTTGGCTGTGCCGAATGGCACGCCTGGCGCTGCCGGTCCTGCTCGGGTAGAGCGACTGAGCGAGGGCAGCTCGGCCGAGTATCATGCGGCTCGGCGTCCTCATCGAGTTGGTGACCGCGCTGACGGTCGCGACGTTCGGCTGTACTGGTATCACTGGATCGGAGAAAGCTGTAGCGAGATGAAGCGGGAGATCGCTGATCCAGAGGTGGATCGCTCGGGCGTACATTGGAGTTGCTCGTGCCGATCTACGATCTCTTTCGGGTCGATGTGCCTCCTCGAGTTTCGAACGACCCGTCGATGCGCGTCGGGTCGTCGCGGCGTATCGAGCTGCGGCTGAATGTCTTGTGGATTCTCCGCACCGGACTCTCCTCCTCATGGTGGGCTTGGTCGTCCGTGGACAGCAACCGCTGAACGACTACAGGGAGCGCCGGAGTGGGAGGATACTGCCGTGCCACGTCGGTATCGGGAGTTAGGGTTCTGGCCCTCGGTAGACCGCTCTTCGTGTTGTTGATCGCTACCAAACCTCGAAATAGACTGAGTTGACGGTGCCCTTCAGCGTTCCCAACTGCACGCGATAGAGAGGGGAGTGCGGAAGAGTCGGAAATCATCCGTCACTTCGGACTCGATCAGGAAACGACGTCCCGAGGATCGGCGGAGGCGTCCCCGGGTCTCCGGTAAGGGAGGATCATGGCAGAGCACTCGGTGATCGCGAAGAAGGTCGACTGACAGGTCGGCGTCACGCAGCAGAGTCGTCGCGCCGACGGCCTTTTACGCGGGATTATACCGGTGAGGTTGTCAGGGATCAGAGAACGATCTTCGGGTTGTATACTGGTGCGATCAGTGGTCGGCTCGGTGTGCGCCTCGGGTGCACTCGTCGTGCCGCGGACGATCGAGCAGCGAGCGGCGGAGCACAGCGAGGGGCGACTTCGACCAGCGCTCCAGTGCTCGCCAGAAGTGGGAAACGGGATCGAACGATGCCAACCTATCGGGATGTCCTCGTGTCAGTACTCTCTCCCGGCGCGCTCGTCGTCCTGGAGCGTCTCACGCCGCTCATCTGCGCCCTCTACGATTTGGAACTTCTCTTGGATTGCCCCGTGGCTGACCAGCAGCAGGGTAGCATACGCCAGCGCCTGAGCGAACGGTTGGAGCGGATCGTCGCGATTCTCCCGTCCGATGTCTCACCGATGGCGAACGAAGTGTTCACCGCTGTAGAGATCCTGGTGACCGATGTGCTCGGACGCGACCTTTTCCTCGGTGAGGAGATCCGGCGCCTGGAATTGCTGGACGAGGCGTTTCGCAGCGATCCCTTGTTGTTCCAACTGATCCGCGGAAGAGCCAATTGACACAGTGGAGAGCTACGCTCGGCCCGGGAGGGAGCCACTCTGTCCCGGGCCGAGCGTCGTTCACCGGGCGCGAAAGTCGAGATACATCCCCAGCTTGTAGTGCGTCGGGATATTGCATAAGAGTACGTAATGGCCAGCGGTCAGGTCGAGTGTCATCTCCGCCGTCTTGCCAGGAGGTAAATCCTCCGGCTCGATCTCTCCGAGCACTTCGCCTGCTTGTTCCTCCTCGGCCGTCTGCTCGGCTTCGTTGTAGGGAAGACGATCAGCCGGCGAGTCGGTGCGGAGGACGATCAGCTCGTGCTCCATCTGGCCGACGTTCTTGGCGACGAAGCGGACTTTCCCTGCCGGGACTTCGGTTTTGTCGACTTTGATGAAATACTCACCCAGCTCGACCGTCACGGTGGTGACACCCGGTTGTCCGGCTCTCCGGCAAGCGGCGAGACTCATCACTACTGCAGCGGACAACAGCGCCCGTCGTGTCATGCGCATGCTGCTCTCCCACCTCTCTCGTCCCATCGGTGCACGATCCTGTTGGTCTCTCCGGTAGACGCTCGAGAAGGGCCGAGCGGATCGCCTGACCGCCAGGTGGACTTCTCGCTGATGCGGTGATCTCGTCGCCCGAAGCAGGGCGCGGAGATCGTTCCGAGTGGCGGAAGCGCAGTCGCCCTTGGCGTGAACCGGGGGTCACACCTGCAGCCTCCGTGGCTCAACCGTTGACGCAAGATGCTCCGAGCGAGTATAGCAAAACTATCCTGGAGGAAGTGGTGATCCGCCCGAGCAGATGCGATGAGAGGGAGCAGGCGCGCTCCTTGCGCGATGCTCGTGGCTCGTCTCACTCGTCCCGGTAACGCAGCGTCACCGTCCGGTGCACGGGGCCGATCTCGCTCGCGGGGAAAATCGCGCGAATCGCGGGTAACCAGGCTTCGGGATCGGTCAGCGAAGGACTGAAATGGGTGAGCCAGAGGCGCTCGACGCCGGCAGCACGGGCCAATTCCGCTGCCTCTTGCATCAGCATATGTCCACGCTCGATCGCTCGTGGCAGCAGAGCGGTGTCGCCGTACATCCCTTCGCAGACCAGGAGGTCCGCTCCAGCGACGAACCTGGGAAGCTCTGGGGTGGGTCGGGTATCGGTCACGAAGGCGACGGTGATACCGCGTCGCGGCGGGCCGAGCACGAGATCAGGGGTCAGGAGCTGTCCCGCGAACTCGACCGTTTCTCCACGCTGCAGGTGATGCCAGAGCGTGATCGGGATACCGAGCGCCTGCGCTCGCTGCGGGTCGAACCGACGACCCCGTGGACGGTGCAGTGTGTACGCGAAACACGGGATCCGGTGCCGGACCGGCAGCGCGCGCAAAAGGAGTCCACCAGGAAGTTCGAGTTCGCTGGTACCGGAGAGCTCCAGTGTTTCGACAAGAAATGGGAGAGTCGGTACGATGCTCCGCAGTGCAGCGACTACCTGCGTGGTGCCGACAGGGCCGATGATGCGCACCGGTTCTTGACGATCGGCGAAGGCGAGAGCGTACAGGATACCCGGGAGACCAGCGACATGATCGGCGTGCAAGTGCGTAAAAACGATCGCATCGAGATCGCGGAAGCTCCATCCGGTGTATCGCCA
>DAOTYK010000112.1:0-11681 GCA_034434855.1 Thermomicrobium sp. | reverse complement strand
ATCGCGCTCAGTAATTCCCCCCACTTCGTGGGTAGTGAGCAGCAACTGCACGCGGTTGTACCGAATCGTGATATCCGGGTGATGGCGCGCTTCTTCGGCGAGCTCGGCCACGCGGTTCACGAAAGCCATGGCTTCCCGGAAGTTCTTGAAGGTGTAGGTGCGAGCAAGCGCATCGCCCTGGCGTTCCCAACCAGGGATCTCCTGGAGCAGGGACGCGATCGTGGCGTCGTCGAGCCGTGCCATACCAGACCTCCTCGTCGTCCAGTAGCCCGTCGGATCGATTGTAACGATCCAGCCAGATCGAGGCTCGCCGAGCATATACTCGACTATTCTCATTCTATTCAGAGACAGCTCATAGTCATTCTACCATTGACTCTTCCGCTCGAACACGACCGTGCACGGATTCGCAGAGGGCGACGAGACTCTAATACATGGTTGGCCATCGAATTTGACATCCGCTGCACGCACTCGTATACTCCCCGCCCGTGCGCTGTGGGACCAGAGGGGTTCCCAGCTATCTGCCGATCGCGTCCTGTAATCGGCAGGAACGACATGGAACAGGGAGGGAAAGGATGCGAGCAGCACCGAAACAGCTGCTCATATTGGGCGCACTCGCAGTTTTCGCCTCGGCCACGCCCGTTGCCGCGGCACCGACACGGAGCGACGATCCGACGACAGCGATCCCGGCCGTCGCCGCACTCTGGGTTCAGTTGGACGGATTCGCCCGCTATCAGGGCAACGGTCCCACCTGGACGCTCGGTCCCGCCATCCGGGCCATCGCGACCGAACCATACGAGGAGGCACCGGGTGGCGCTCGCCTCGTCTACTACTTCGACAAGGCCCGTGTCGAGGCGAGCGACCCGGCCACTGCCGACTTCCGACAGCTCACGCTCGGCTTGCTGGTGCGCGATATGATTTCCGGCTCGCTCCAAGTCGGAGACCGGCGTTTCATCCCGGTCGCACCAGCCGACATCCCGGTCGCGGGAGACGTGACCCAGAACGACCGTGCTCCGACCTATGCATCGCTCCGAGCAGTCGCCACGCTCGGCGACGCGGCCGCTGAGCGCCGCGCACCTGACCGCACCGGTCAGCTGGTGACCGCCGCCCTCCGACGCGATGGCCGGGTCGTACCCGACGCCGTGCCAGAGTCATCCGTCCGCATCGCTGTCTACGAGTCCACGAGTGGGCACAACATCCCGAGCATCTTCTGGGAGGCGCTGCAGCACCAGCCCTTGCCGTGGCTGACGCTGACCGGCTATCCGCTCACCGAGCCGTATTGGGTGCAGACGCGCGTCGCCGGTACCGAGCGACTCGTCCTCGTGCAGGCATTCGAGCGACGCGTGTTGACCTACGACCCCGCCAATCCCCCCGGCTGGCAAGTCGAGTGGGGCAACGTCGGGCTCCACTACCGGCTCTGGCGAGGGATCGCCGGTTCCCCGGATCCGGAAGTCTACGCACTGGCCAGTGGCGTGCCCTTCGGTGACGTGCTGGTCGCCGCCGCCCGCGCTGCACGAGTCGACCCGTATCTCTTGGTCGCCCTGGCCACCGTGCTCACCCACCACGATCCACTCGCAGCGAACGCGCGGGGGCTCGGACTGCTGCTCGTCCCCCGCGAGCGACTGGCCAGCGAGCCATACCCGCTCGATCCGAGCGTCAACGCGCGCCTGGCGGCCCAGTTGTTGGCCCAGGCGATCGCCCAGGCAGGCATCGAGGGCGGACTCGTCCAGTATCTCGCCGCCTCCGGCAGCCGTGCGCGACCAGAAGATGTCTTGCGCACCGCCGACGACCTCCGTCAGCGTTTTCCGCCCGGTGCTCCCTTGCCGAGTGGCCCAGCTCTGACCGAAATCGGGCGCGGACATGCTGCCTTCTACGACCCGAGTTACGATGTCGGCTGGTGGGAGCGCACGCTGGCTGCCTACGCGAGTTGGGGTGGCGCAGTCGCATACGCGGCTCCTGATCCGCACGGCTACTATTGCGTGCACCCCGACTTCCGCCCCGGCCAACGCCTGCTGCTGATCGCGAACGGTCAGGCGCTCTGGTGCACGATCGGGGACACGGTCGCACCTGGTCACGTCGCTGCCTGGCGCAGCCGCTGGGTCATCGAGCTGTCCTGGCCGACCTTCGTCGCGCTCGGTCTCGACCGGAACAACGAGGTGATCGTCTGGGGACCAACCGAGTGAGCGAGCCTTTGCTCGTCGCTCATCGACGCGAGAACCGCCGCTGCGGTAGCATCGGCTCGACGCTGTCGACGGCCGCGTGCGCTCACCAGGAAGGAGGGACTATGGAAGCGCTGACGCAACTCCTCCGCTTCAACCACTGGGCCAACCGGCTCATCGTGGAGCACTGCCGATCCGTCGATCCTGCCCTGCTCGATGCACCACCACCGCCTGGTGTTTATGGATCGGTCCGGGCGACCCTGGCGCATCTCGCCTGGGCAGAAGCCCTGTATGTCGCACGGTTGCGCGGCGAAGAGCCGGTCGACCTCCCAGCCGATGCCTCGCTCGACGAGATCGCCACCTCGCTCGAACGCACCGGGCACGAACTCCTCGAGCTCGCGACGAGCGTTCCAGGCGACCGAGTGATTTCGTACACGTCAGCCGTTTTCGGGCCCGTCTCGGTCCCCGCGGCGGCGATCGTCGCACAAGCCATCGTGCACGGCTGTGATCACCGGTCGCAGCTGGCGGTGCTCTTCACCCAACTGGGCGCACCGCTCCCGGAACTCGATGTCTGGCGCTTTGTCGGCATCCGCCGTTGAGCACGACGATCAGCGGTGTCCGAGAACGACCCGGCGGACCGCTTGGATCGCCCGCTCGATGTCTGTGCGCGTCACGTCGAGATGCGTCACCGCTCGCATGCGGTAGCGACCGACCGCACCCATCCGGACGCCTTCGGCGAGCAGTGCTTCGGTGAACGCTGCAGCCGTCATTCCCGTGTTCTGGACGTCGAAGAAGACGATGTTCGTTTCCACCTCAGCGGGATCGAGTGCGATCCCGGGAGTTTCCGCCAGCCCTTCGGCGAGGAGCCGCGCATTCGCATGATCCTCGGCCAATCGCTCGACATGGTGCTGCAGCGCGTAGATACCGGCTGCGGCCAAGATGCCAGCTTGGCGCATCGCGCCGCCGAACATCTGCTTGTACCGGCGGGCTAACCGCATCGTCTCACCGTCGCCGGCCAGCACCGCGCCGACCGGGCAGCCGAGCCCTTTGGAGAGATCGATCCAAACGGTATCGACCGAGCGGCACCAGGTCGCGGCCGGTATACCGGTCGCAACCACAGCATTGAGCAAGCGAGCACCGTCCATGTGGACCTTGAGACCTAGCCGATGCGCGGTCGCGCACACCGCCTGCAGCGTCTCGATCGGCCAGATTTTCCCACCGCCCCGATTGTGCGTGTTCTCGATGCAGACCAGTGTCGTCGGTGGCGTGTGAACGCCATCCCCGGGATCGGCTGCCGCTTCGACCTGCTCCGCCGTGAAGACCCCCCGCACACCGTCGACGAGGTGCGTCAGCACACCGCACACGAGTCCTGGTCCCCCGGCCTCCGACGTCACCGGATGGGCGGTCCGCTCGATGATGATCCGGTCACCTGGCTGGGTATGGACTTTGATCCCGACGAGGTTGCACATGGTTCCCGACGGGAGGAACAGCGCTGCTTCCTTCCCGGTGAGTTCAGCCACCATTTGCTGCAAGCGATTGACCGAAGGATCTTCACCCAGCTGCTCGTCGCCGACCTCTGCCTCGGCCATTACCCGGCGCATCGCCGGAGTCGGCCGTGTCACGGTATCGCTGATGAGATCGATCATGGCCCGATGTTCCTCTCTGTTCGGCTGCACACTGCCACCGGCATCGAGGACACCAGCGTACTCCGATCCGGCAGCGCACACCGCTACGGGGCGGCGCTTGCTCGCGCCTGGCCGCGTCTCCGTATACTACCGCGGATAGGCTGGGGGCGGGATGGGAGGCGACGTCGCCACGGAAACGGCGGCCACCCGGGCAACGGCGTGGCGACTCTTTGCCGGATCGCTCTTCAACGAGGGAGCGATCGGCTTCTTCTTTACGCTGTGGCCTCTCTACATCGCTTCGCTCGGCGCCTCGCCGGCCGAGATCGGGCTGGTCATCGGTGCTTCCGGCGTCTTGCGCCTGCTTTTCCTGCTTCCCTCCAGCTGGCTCGTCGATCGTTTTTCGCTGCGACTTCTGGTGGCTGGGATGCGCGCCGTCGCCGCAGTCGGGTTCATTCTCTGCGCGCTCGTCCGCGAGTGGTGGCAACTCTTCCCGGGACTGATCGCCATCAATGCTGGTGTCATCGCCTTTCCAGCGTTGAGCACGCTCATCGCTGGCCTCGGACGCGCGAGCGAGGAGCGCACCCGCCACTTTACCCTGATCTACACCGTCGCTCCTTCGGTCGCCACGATCCTGACGCCGGCCGCCGCTGGCTGGTTAGCGGAGCGCTGGGGATTGCGCACGACACTCGTCGCTGCCAGTCTCGCCACCGCTGCTGCCGCGATCATCTTCGCGACCGTGCGGGTTCCCGAGCATGCGACTGCCTCGTCAGCCGGTGGATCGTATCGAGAACTTGTGCATCACCGCTCGATCCTGCTTTCAGCCGGGCTCATGGTGGCGACGATCGGCGGCATGATGCTCGGGTGGGTCCTGGCGCCGAACTACCTTCAGGAGGTCCATGGAGTCAGTCTCGAGCGGATCGGCTGGCTCGGCTCGATCGCTGCCATTGGGAGCACGCTCTTGAGCATCGGGGTCCATCGTAATCGCTGGCTGCAAGACCCCTTCAACACGCTCCTCGTGGCGACGGGGGCGGTGTCAGTGGGCTTTGCGCTCCTCCTGCTGGGACGCGACTTCAGTGTCTTCCTCGTTGCCTACCTCTTGCGTGGAGGATTTCTGGTCGCTTGGTCGGCATTTTATTCGGTCTTCGGAATCATCACACCGGAACACTTGCGCTCGCGCGTCTTCGCTTTAGCCGAGATTCTCGGAGGCCTCGGCACCACGGTCGCCCCGTTCCTCGCTGGCTTCCTCTACGAGGTCGACCCACGCCTGCCGATCGCGGCTGGTTTGGTCTGCAGCCTGGCGCTCCTGTTCGCAACGAGGGCAGTGCGCCGCACAGCTCGGGTGCCGAGCACGACCATGCTTTCTACCGGCTGACCGACGGATGCCCAAGATCATCCGCCGTCCCCGTTCACCAGCCGAACGTACCCAGCGAGCTGCCGAGTGGACCCGCTGGTTCACCGGCGACTGCAGCATCGCCGCGTATCGGCGCGAACTCACCCAGCTGACTGGACTCGGTGCCGATCTCGCCTGGGAACTCGTCAGCGATCTGGCACCGGTCCTGGTCGAGCGCGTTCCGGCCAAACTGGGTGCGCAAGTGCTCTTGGCCACCGTCACGCTGGTGGCAGCACAGCCCAAACCGCTGGAGGCAGGCTGGGCGCTGCTGGCGACCATCACCGAAGAACTCACCCCAGCGCATGCCCGAACCGTGCTCGAAACACTTGCCTTGGCCTGGCAGGCGAGTTCCACCGCGCTCACCAGCACGCAGCGCCGCCAGGCGATCGAGCGTGAACTCCGACGCGTGATCCGCCGACTCGCTGCCGGTGGCGGTGCTGGCCTCGATGCGCTCAGTGCGGTCGTTGCTGTCTTGGACACCTCGGAGAGAGACGACGACAGCGCTATACTGGAGAGCACCGAAGGGCCTCACCGGGAGCAGGGCCAGGAGGGAGCGGCCCAGCCACCGCAGACCGGGACAGGGAGAGCGGAGGACGAACGATGAGCACGCAGGTTTGGCTCGGTCTCGTGTTCCTCGTGCTCATCGTGCTCTGGATCGTCGAACTCGTCTGGATCGCCCGTTCGGCGGAAAGCTGGGGGCAAGACGCGCTGACCATGGTCTCGGGGGCTGCGATCTTTTTCGTTCTCGCAGCGCCGGTCGCGCTTCTCGCACCGGGACTCGTTCAGCGAGTCGCCGATTTTTGGGAGGCACTGGTTCGCCCGCTCGGGACGCGAGCGCGCCAGCGACGTCAGAGCACCCCACGCCTCGTCATGCCGGGGAAAACGGTGCTCCTCGAGCAAGAGCGTATCCGGATCGGCCGTTACCAGAACAACGACATCGTGATCGATCACCCGACGGTTTCGGCGTATCACGCTGAACTCGTTCGGCGTCCGGACGGCCGATACGAACTCCTCGATCGCGAGAGCCGGAATGGCACCCGGATCAACGGCACTCCCGTCCGGCAGGCGATCCTGCGGGACGGCGATCAGATCACGATCGGTGCGATCACGGTCCATTATCTGGAGGGATCGAAGACGGTCGAAGCGCTCAATCGAGGCGGTGTTCCCCTCCGGCGGCGTTGAGCAAAACGAGACCGCCCGGCGAGGGCAACCGGGCGGTCTTGCCTTCAGTAGGAACGAGCGATCAGTAGCCGGACGAGACCGTGCGACGAGCGCGGAAGCAGTCGGAGCAATAGACCGGTCGATCCTGCCGGGGCAGGAACGGAACCATCGTCTCGCGACCACAGTCGCTGCAGATCGCCGGGTACATCGGCCGATCCTGGCGCGCCTCACGCGGCTCGCGGCTGCGGTAGGCTGGGGCGTCTCCACGCCCGGAGCGCCTTGCCCGGGCAGCCTGGCGGCAAGTCGGGCAGCGCGAGGGCTCGTTGGTGAAACCCTTGTCCGCGTAGAACTGCTGCTCGCCAGCCGTGAAGACGAATTGAGTGCCGCAGTCGCGGCAAGTCAGGACCTTGTCTGTGAACCCGAAACTCATCTCGTGGGTCTCCTTAGGATTTCTTGCGGGTACGGAGCATGATCCCCGCCCCACTGGACTCGACTCACTCTAGCCTTGGGGGTTCGCCGCCGAGATGAGTTCGGGGAGACAGGCCCTCGCTGCCGCCTCGACCACGCGTGCGGTACCCTCGGCTATTGTATTCACTATAACACACCGAGTACTCCTCCGCAAGAGGAGGATCCTCGTCCCGGTCGCGTACGCGGCCCGCTCGATGCGCCGAAGATGCTCTCGCGCAGACGAGGACACTCGGCCACGGACACCCCCGGAGAGGGTCGAGTCCGCACTGCGTGGCCGATCCGCCGGCTGGGCGAGACTGGGCTGTCCAGCAACCGGAATCGCGCAAACGAAAGAGCCGGTACCTCACTACGGGGTACCGGCTCAGACTCGCTAGCGCGCGTAATCGATCGCGCGTGTTTCGCGGATGACCGTGACCTTGATCTGTCCGGGATAGTCCAGCGTGTCCTGAATCTTCTTGACGACATCGCGGGCCAGGCGCAACGCGCCATAGTCATCGATCTGGTCCGGCTTGACCAGGATGCGGACCTCGCGCCCTGCCTGGATCGCGTAGGCCTTTTGCACACCGGGGAAGGAGGTCGCTACGCTCTCCAGCGCCTCCAGCCGCTTGATGTAGGCTTCGAGCATTTCACGTCGTGCTCCCGGCCGCGCCCCGCTGATCGCATCCGCCGCGGCAACGATGAACGCCTCGACGGTCCGGGGCTCTTCCTCACCGTGATGCGCCGCGATCGCATGGACGATCTTGGCCGAGCGGCCGAGACGCCGAGCGATATCGGCACCGATCAGCGCGTGCGGTCCCTCGACTTCGTGGTCGACCGCCTTGCCGATATCGTGGAGAAGTCCCGCAGTCTTGGCGACATTGACATCGGCACCGAGTTCAGCTGCCAGCGCTCCAGCGATCAACGCGACCTCGATCGAATGCTGGAGCACGTTCTGGCCATAACTCGTGCGGAAGCGGAGCCGACCCAGCAAGCGGATGAGATCCGGATGCAGCCCTTGGACTCCCGCCTCCAGCGCAGCCCGCTCTCCCTCTTCCCAGATGATCTGCTCGACTTCTTGACGCGTCTTCTCGACGACTTCTTCGATCCGCGCCGGGTGGATTCGGCCGTCCTGGATCAGCTTCACGAGCGCACGCCGGGCGATCTCCCGGCGGACCGGATCGAACGACGAGAGCGTCACCGCTTCCGGCGTATCGTCGACGATGAGGTCGACGCCCGTCGCTTGCTCCAACGCGCGGATGTTGCGCCCTTCCCGGCCGATGATGCGCCCTTTCATGTCGTCGCTCGGCAACGGGACAACGGTCACCGTCGCTTCCGCGACATACTCGGAGGCGATCCGCTGAATCGCCGTTGCCAGAATCATGCGGGCACGCTGGTGCGCCTCCTCGCGAACCTGCTGCTCGAGTTCGCGAACCTGGCGATTGAGGATTTCGCGCGCCTCTTCGATCGCTTGCTGGATGACCAGTTGGCGCGCTTCCTCCAGCGACAGCTGCGCCACCCGCTGCAGCTCCGCCTGTCGCTCTTGCTCGAGCCGAGCGACGTCTTGCAAGCGCTCCTCGATTTCTTTCTCCTGAGACTGGATCTTGCGTTCCCGCTTCTCCAGATTCTCGAGACGCCGGTCGAGCTGCTCTTCCTTGGCCTGCAATCGCCGCTCCAGGCGCTCGACCTGCTGGCGCCGCTGCTGGTACTCCTGCTCGAGCTCTTCCCGCAACTTGAGGGCCGCATCCTTGGCTTCCAACAGGATTTCGCGCTGCCGTGCCTCGGCCTCCTCGAGGAGTCGCCGCACCTCGTCTCCCGTCGCCCGCAGGCGCGAGCGCGCTGCCCGCTGCAAGTACAGATACGTTCCGACTGCCGCAGCGATCGCTGCCACGATCGCCGCAGCGACCACCAACACGATCTCCATCGCTGCGCCTCTCCTCGATGCATCGTTTGGTAATGTACGAGGTCGTCACGCGGATCGGCGGACGACCGTCGATAGGGGGCTGCCCGCCTGTAAGGATACCCCGCTCTGCGGATCCCAGCCAAACCGCGATGTCACCGGGATACCCGGACTTCGTCATGGCACGAGCGACCGAGAGGCGCAGCACAGCGGCCTGCACCCGCCCAATGAGCAAAACGCTCGCTTGACATGGAACGCCCCCACGACCAGACTTCTTGGTGTCATCGCAGCTCGGCAGTAACGAGGAGGAGACAGACCATGACCGAACAGCGAGAAGAGAGGTGGCTGACTGTCGCCATGCAGCGGCGCCGTTTTCTCCGGCTCACCGCCCTCGGGGCGGGAATCGCTGGCCTGGGGCTCCTGACGGCCTGCGCACGTCAGGAGGCGACACCGACTCCGGCGCCAGGCGCGACGCCACCCGGACCGGCTCCAGCACAGACGCCAGCTGCTGCCGCTTCCCCCGCACCAGCCAGCGGCGGCACTTTCGTCATCGCACGCCTCACCGATACGATCACGCTCGACCCCTCGCGCCAGTACGAGCTCACCTCGCCGATCGTCATCGGCGCGTGTTACGAGCGCTTGGTCACCATCCAGCCACCGGACATCCGGACTGTCCAGTTCCAGCTGGCCGAGAAGGTCGATATCAGCCAGGACGTCACGACCTATACCTTCACCCTCCGCGCGGGCCCTCGCTTCGCGTCCGGCAACCCCGTGACGTCGGCTGACGTGGTCTTCAGCTTCAACCGGTTGCGCGAGCTGAAGGACAACCCCTCCTGGCTGGCCGACATCATCCAGACGATGGAAACACCAGACGAGCGCACCGTCCGCATCACGTTGACCGAACCCAACGCCGCGTTCTTGGCCATGCTCGTCTCGCCGAACTTCTCCATCCTCGACTCCCAGGTCGTCAAGCAGCAGGGTGGAACGGACCAGCCAGGAGCGGACAAGACCGACACGGCCACCGAATGGCTCAACCAGAACTCGGCTGGCTCCGGCCCCTTCGTCCTCAAGGGTTGGGTCAAAGAACAAGAGATCGTCATGGAGCGCAACCCCAACTACTGGGGGTCACCAGCTCCGCTGGAGCGCGTCATCATCCGGCACGTCCCCGATCCCACCGCCCAGCGACAGTTGCTCGAGCGCGGTGACATCGACGCTGCCCACAATCTGGACGCTGACCTCATCGCCGAAGTCGAGCGCGCAGGAACCGCCCAGATCGTACGCGGTGACACCCTCGACACCGAATACTTCGCCATGCACACCAGCCCGACGGTCGGCAAGGAGCTGGCCGATCAGCGGGTGCGGCAAGCGATCGCCTACGCCATCGACTACGACGGGATCATCCAGCAACTACTACGCGGCGCGGCGGTCCGCCCGCCCTCGGTGATCCCCAGTGGCCTCCTGGGCGTCGCCGAAGCCGAGGACGCCCGCTATCGGACCGACCCCGAGCGGGCCAAGCAGCTCCTCGCCGAAGCCGGGCTGGCCAACGGCTTCGAGCTCACGCTCACGTTCAGCAGTGGCGGGACCGAGGTCGGTGGAGTGTCCTCCGAAGTCCTCGCCAGCAAGATCGCCGATGACTTGCGCAAGGTCGGGATTCGCGTCACGCTCGACCCCCGCGCACCGGACGTGCGCCTGGCGGATTACCGAGCTGGTAAGCTGCAATCCACGATCTCCGGCTGGACTCCGGACTTCCTCGACCCGCACGGCTGGGCCATCCCCTTCGGTGTCCCGGGCGAGGCAGCAGCCAAGCGCGTGGCGTACGACAATCCGCAAGTCGCTGATCTGTTCCAACGTGCAGCCAAGACGGCCGACCCGCAAGAACGCGCGCGCCTCTATGCCGAGGGGCAGCGGCTCCTCAACCAGGACGCGCCCTTCCTGTGCCTCTACCAACCCAAGGCCCAGATCGCGGTCGGGAAGAACGTCCAGGGCTACGTGTTCGATCCGGTCATCGGGGTCGATCTGAGCAAGGTCCGCAAGAGCTAGGACCGGCGCCCGGAAGGCACCCGAGGAGCCTGGACGATGTTCGGTCGTTTCGTCCTGCGCCGCCTACTCGTCACGATCCCGCTCCTCGTCGGGGTGACCCTGGTCACCTTCGCGGTCTCCCACCTGATCCCCGCCGATCCGCTCATGGCCATCCTGCCGGAGCGCGCCGCCAACGATCCGCAGACAGTGCAGATGTACCGGGAGCGCTGGGGGCTCGATCGCTCGCTCCCGGAGCAGTATCTCTTCTACCTGCGCAATCTCCTGCGCGGCGATCTCGGCGAGTCGTACACCTCGCGTCGTCCCGTCATGCAGGACCTGCGCGAGCGCTTCCCGGCGACGGTCGAACTGGCACTAGCCGCGATGCTCTTCGCCGTCACGCTCGGGCTGACCTTGGGGGTACTCTCGGCCATCTGGTACGAGCGCTGGATCGACCACGTGGCCAGGCTCATCGCCTTGGTCGGCGTCTCCCTGCCGGTCTTCTGGCTAGGACTTTTGGCACTGCAAGTCTTTTACGCCAATCTCCGCCTGTTACCCGGGCCGGGGCGCATCGATCCGCGCCTCACCGCTCCGCCCTTCCGGACCGGCTTCTACACGATCGATAGCCTCTTGGCCGGTGATTGGTCGCTCTTTCTCAACGTACTCTCTCATCTCGTGCTCCCTGGGGTGGTGCTGGGCAGTTACGCCATGGGCATCATCGCCCGGATGACCCGGTCGGCGCTCCTCGATGTGCTCAGCGCCGACTACATTCGCACCGCCCGTGCCAAGGGGTTAGCCGAACGGCGGGTCATTCTCGCCCACGCGTTGCGCAACGCCCTCATCCCAACCGTCACCGTGATCGGACTGACCTTCGGGAGCTTGCTCGCTGGTGCCGTGCTGACCGAGACCATCTTCGCTTGGCCCGGCATCGGCCGCTATGCGGTCGATGCCGCGATGAAGCTCGACCTTCCGGCCGTCATGGGCGTGAC
>DAOTYK010000111.1:0-2131 GCA_034434855.1 Thermomicrobium sp. | reverse complement strand
AAGACTGCCGTGGCCGCGATCGCCCAGGCCAGACCGAAAACGTTCCCGATCCAGCCGCCGATGGCCGGCCCCAGGAACCAGCCGATCCGGTTGATCCCACCGAAGACTGCGATGGCTCGGCCTCGCTCTTGGACGGGAACCACTGTGGCCAGATAGGCATGCCGAGACAGACCCCAAAGGGCCACGCCGGCACCACTCACGAAGCGGCAGAGGACCAGGATTCCGATGGCGCTTCCCGACAAGGCAACGCCGGCCGTCGCTAGTCCATAGACGAGGCAACCGAGCAAAAAGGCGCGGCGGTGTCCGAGGCGGGGCAGGATCGTACCGACCGGCAAGTCAGCGCTGAGCGTCCCGATCCAGCCCGCTGCGATGGCGATTCCGGTCACTGTATAGCTGGCGCCGTGCTCGCGGAGGAACAGCGGCAAAACCGGCACCATGACTCCTTGCCCGAAAGCGAGGAGTATCGTCGGCAGATAGACCGGGAAGAGCAGGTCGCGTGTCAGGCGCATCGCAGTCTCCGCAGCCCCCGCTCATCCTGGCACGGTCCGTTCGGCTCGGCAAGCGATCGGGGGCACGAACAGAGAGGCGTTGCACGGTCACCGATGACTGCAGGCGCGATCAGACGAACCGCGTGTCGGGCCCCGCATCTCGGGGAAGCACTATCGGACCGGTGAGCGCGCGCCATGAGGGTCCGCAGTGACGAACCGAGAGACGATCAGGTGGGTTGCCCTGGGTATCGCGGCGTGACCATCGACGCTCGCCCTCGCCGCAGTGCGGTGACTGAGCAGGCATCCGCCATGCGAGAGAAGGAAAGAGCGAGGGGGTCGCCCGACCGCGGTTGCGTCGCGTCGGCTTAGGCGTGCCACCGACGCAGCTCGCTGCGGGCGACTGTCGTGAACTTCGGTACCAGAGCGAGAGGCCGGACGATCACGTTGCACAGAATAGAACATGTGTGCTATACTGTGCGGTAGCACCGTTGGGGAGATGCCCGAGTGGTTCAAGGGGCCGGTCTGTAAAATCGGTGCGCTCGTGCGCGTCGGGGGTTCGAATCCCTCTCTCCCCACCGAGAAGTGTTCCGGCGAGTTCTCCCGCGTTCTCGATCCACTGGTTCCGATTCACGGCCTTTTCGTGCCGGCACGACCGGGTGACTGCTCGTCCTCCTTTGCGATCGGTGCCGCCTCAGCCCGATGGATCGGGGCTGTCTTTCGGTCGCTTGACCATCGCTGGTCAACGACACCGAGGGTTGACGAGAACTGAACCGACGCGACGCCGGCGCGAAAGCTCTTCCCGATCGAGCTCGCCGCACTGACAATGCGCGCCGATCCCTGCTGTCAGCATGGTGGAGTGGCCGACCTAGGCGGCCGGCTGGAGGGAGGAGGCTGCCTCGCTGATGGGCAGGGCGAGTTCGCTGGGGAGACCGGCATCGACGAGGAGGTCGTGCAACTCGCTCGGCGTGGCTGCTCGAGCCCGACGGGTCCGCAAGCGCTGATGTTCGGCCAGATCCTCGAGTATCCACAGCCGCGTTTCGACGTCCCAGCCCGATGCGGTGCGACGAACAAGCATCCGCCCCGCCAGCGCCTGCCCGATACTGGCGGAGCGCCGATCGAGGCGCCGGCCGGTGATTTCGAGTTCGGCTGATCGGGTCTGCCAGTGACATTCCCAGCCAGCGACCTCCCTCGGCAGATGCGGTGGTGCTCCGGTGACACCGGACATGATGGCCTCCTCTCTTGGACATCGCTGCGCGTTAGTCCGCGATCACCGTGTCTTCGGCGCCGCGCGCTCAGCGGAGCACGCCGGGACCCGCATCGCTCAACAGCTCGACCAGCAACGCCTTGTGGAGGTGCAGTCGATTCTCGGCCTGCTCGAAGATGATCGACTGCGGGCTGTCCGCGACCTCGGCTGTGGCCTCTTGCCCACGGAACATCGGTAAACAGTGCATGAAAACCGCGTGCGGCGCAGCGGCCGCCATGATCTCCGGCGTCACGCGGTAGTTTTCCAGCGCTCGGAGCACGTCCTCGGAGACCGTTTGGCCCATGCTGACCCAGACGTCGGTATAAACGATATCGGCGCCGCGCACAGCTTCCCACGGGTCAGCGTACACCTCGATGCGTCCGCCTGTTCTGGTTGCGAT
>DAOTYK010000110.1:0-16429 GCA_034434855.1 Thermomicrobium sp. | reverse complement strand
CCCCTCTTCGCCCGCCAGCGCACGGTAGACCAACGCGAGCGCGGAGTGGTCGTGCTCACCCAGCCCACGCGCCAGCATGCTATCGAAGAGCGCCGCCACCTGCTGGGTCGCCAGGAGCGGGGCCGATTGCTCGCGCGCCAGGTTCTGCGCGATGCGCAAGTCCTTCCGGTGCAAGCGAGCCCGAAAGCCGGGCGCGAAGGCACGCTCGAGCATCCGTTGCCCATGCACCTCCAGGATCCGGCTGTGCGCAAAGCCACCCAACAGCGCCTGGCGCACTCGCGCCGGATCCACCCCCGCCTTTTCGGCGAGGAGGAGCGCTTCGGCCACTGCTTGGATCGTCAAGGCGACGACCACTTGATTACACGCCTTGGCCACTTGCCCGGCACCAGGACCACCCACGTGTGTGATGTTCTTCCCCATCGCCTGCAAGACCGGCAGCGCGCGCTGGAACGCTTCTTCCGAGCCCCCGACCATGATGGAGAGCGTCCCCTGCTCAGCCCCGATCTGGCCACCGGAAACCGGTGCATCCAGCGCTTCCACTCCGCGTTCAGCGAACGCCGCGTGCAGCTTGCGGGCGACCGAAGGATCGATCGTCGACATATCGATGAAGAGACTACCCGGCTGAATCCCCTCGAGCACCCCGTTCGGCCCGAGCGCGACCTCCTCGACTTCCGGCGAATCGGGCAGCATGGTGATGACGACCGTGCTCTGTTCCGCCACCTCGCGGGGCGAGTTCGCCCCGTTCGCCCCCTGTTGGACGAACGCCTCGACTTTCCGTCGATCCCGCGTGTAGACGGTCAAGGGAAACCCTGCGCGCAGGAGGTTGCGCGCCATCGGTTGCCCCATGATTCCCAGACCGATGAACCCGATCCGTTCCATCGTCGCCACCTTTCCGGAACTCCATGACCCTACCCCAATTACCGCACCGCACGGAACTCGGCAAGAGCCCTCTTCCCTGTCTGACCACCCGACGGTCACCCCGACCATCTCGCGCGACGGTCGACTGGTCCCGCAGCCGGCCTCGGTCGTCAGCCGGTACCGCGCAGGAGAGCCACACCGGCGAGGATCAGCCCGATGCCGGCCCAGCGGAGCGCCGAGAGCCGCTCACCGAGCACGACGACCCCGAGAAGCACGGTCGACGCCGGATACAGCGAGGCGACGAGCCCACTCGGCCCGAGCGGGCCGCGCTCCGCCGCCAGCGCGAACGAGGCCGTCGCCGCGACGTCGAGCACCCCCGCCACAGCGATGGCGAGCGCGCCGTTCCGCAGCAGCGACCGATCGCGGTGCTGTCGTAGCCAAGCGGCGACGATCGCCCCGAGCAGGAGGACTGCCGTCGCGCGTGCCACCACGACCGCGCCGAGAGGCTCCCCTTCACCCGCGAGACCGAGCAGCGACACTGCCAGTCCCAGCGCCAGCGCTGCTGCGACGCCATGCCCCAGCGCGGAGAGCGTCGATTGTCCACGCGGCGTCACTCGGCCTCTCTCCCACGTGACGAGCGAGAGGCCAACCAGGCCCGCGAGTACCCCCAATAGGTGCTCGCCTGCCAAGCTCTCGCCGGCGAGCGCGCCGATACCGACCGGTACTGCCCCACCGAGCGCACCGACGGGTGCCACGACGCTCACCGGCCCCCGAGCGAGCCCACGATACAGGGCAGCGAGTCCAGCTACCATGGCGAACCCGGCGGCCACCGCTAGCCTCGGCATCGTCGCAGTGCCTGACCAAGCGAGCCAGAACGGGAGCGCGATCGCCAGCCCGATCGCTTGCACCCCGAACAGGACGACGAGCAGAGGGAGACGACGCGCGGCCAAGCCAGCGAGAAAGTCCGCCGTCCCCCACGCCACTGCTGCTGCAAGAGCCCAAACGAGCCACGCTCCGATCACGCGCGCTCACCTCGAGGTGCCACCAGACGACCGGACCAGGCTGCTGGGCCGAACGGTGCCACGCGAGCCTTCCTCCGGCCGCTCGACCAGTGCGCCGATGCGCTCGCGATCGTCCCCACCCGGAGTTCGCCCGAGTGCCGTTGAGAAAGCGAGGCAGTGTCGGCCAGGAGACAGCTTCTCCAGCACCACCGTCTGCCTACTGCTCGTCGCTCGGTCGCTACACTGTACAGCGAAAAGCGCCGTCCGGCGCTGGAACCCGACCAGCTCGGTGGAGCCGATACGATGCGAACCATCAGCGGATTCCTCCTCGATGTCGACGGTGTCCTGCACATCGATGGCCAACCGATCCCCGGTGCCGTCCAGGCAGTGCTCGCGCTGCGCGCGCTGGGCATCCCCTTCGTCCTCCTCACCAACACCACGATCCGGACGCGCCGACAACTCGGTGCCCTCCTTCGCGAACTCGGCTTCCCTGTCGCCGATGACGAGATCGTGACGGCCGGCGCAGCGACTGCAGCATACCTGCGTACCCACCATCCTGGCGAACCCTGCTACCTCCTGGTCGACGGCGACGTGCAGGAAGAGTTCGCTGGTATCCCCCTGGTCGAAGACGACACCGCGACCGTTGTCGTCTTCGGTGGCGCTGGTCCCGTCTACAGCTACGATCGCCTCAACCGCGCGTTCCGCTCGTTGCTGCGCGGCGCCCATTTCGTCGCCATGCATCGGAACCTGGTCTGGGATCGCCGCGATGGACCGGCCCTCGATACCGGCGCCTTTTTGCTCGGGCTGGAAGCGGCACTCGGGCGACAGGCGCACCTCGTCGGCAAGCCATCGCTCGACTTCTTCCGAGCCGGCTTGGAGCGCCTCGGTCTCCCAGCGGAGCGCGTGGCCGTCGTCGGCGATAGCCTCGCTGCCGATATCCTCCCAGCTCGCCAGCTCGGCATGACTGGCGTGCTCGTCCAGACCGGGCGCTTCCGCCCGAGCGACCTGGAACTGGGGCAGCCGGACGCACTGCTTCCTTCCATCGCTGAGCTGCCCAGCTGGCTCAGCCGAGCATCGTGAGGCACAAGACCCGCTGTCCGTTGCCACCCGGAACGACGCTCCCTCTCCAGGATAGCGGCGAAGCGAGTACGCAGCTCAGGCGCCGGCTGCTGTCGCACTGCGGAGCGCGCGGATCTGCTCGGCCGCCCGGAGTCCGCTCTCGATCGCCCCATGCACCGTCGACGGTCGCGCGAGGTTCGTATGCTCGCCAGCGAACACCAGCCGGTCGCCGATCGGCTGGCCGAAGCGAGCTCGCAATCCTGCCCCACCAGGCGGGACGACCGAGTAGCCACCGCGGCACCAGGGATCGCGCGTCCAATCGATCACCTGCGCGCGTCGCACGCTGCCGGTGAGCTCCTGACCCAGCACTGCCCCGAGCGCTTGGACGACCTCGCGGACAGCCTGCTCCGCCGGCAGCGCACCGAGTCGGGTCGCATCCCTCCCGCCGGTCAGCAAGCTGAAGACCGGCTCCGGTCGGGCGAAACCGAGTCCAGGCCGTTCCCAGATACCGTGCGGGGTGGTCACGAAAAGACACCCGATCTCCGGGCTCCACGGATCGTGCGTGAACTCGACGACGATCTTGAGCGAGCGCCCAGGGAGGAGCCGGTCGATCGCTTCCCTGAGCGGTTCGGGAAGCGCCGGGACGAATTCGATCGCGCCTGCCTGCAACACCCCGAGCGGGAGCGCAACGATCGCCCACCGGCCACGATGCTCACCGTCCGAGGCCCAGACCCGTACTCCCTCGTTCCCCCATTCCACGCGGCTCACGACCGAACCGAGCCGGATCACCGAACCGAGTTCCTCCGCGATACGCCGGGCGAGCGCGTGCTGCCCTTCGGCGATCCGCCAATTGCGCCACCCATCGCCCTCGTACGTCGCCTCGACCTCGCCGGCCACACCGATCTCCGCCAGATCCGCCGACCAGCCGATCGCCGCCAGCGTTTCCCAGAGTTCCCAAAGCTCCGGGACGATCGTGATCCCCTGCCGCGAAGCCCACCAGCGGAGCGCCGTCGCCAGATCGGTGTCCGGTTCGCCGGACGCGAACCACGCTTCCGCAGCCTGACTCAGTGGTGCGAAGATCGCCTCGCCGACCGGTCGCGACAGTTCCCCGGAGGGCAGGATGCGGCCATGCGCTCCGACGAAACGCCGGTCTTGGCTCGGATCGTCGATCGCTCCTAGCCCGAACATCCGGAGGAACCGCCACGTGATGACGCGATCGCCGTGGATGAATTCCGCACCCAGCTCGACCGGAAATGGCCCATAGTCGTCACTCGTCCAGAGTCGCCCGCCGACTCGGTCACGCGCTTCCAGGAGTTCGACCGGTACGCCGGCTCGGTGCAGCTCCCAGGCAGCGACCAGACCGGCGATCCCGCCACCGAGAACGAGCACGCGATCCTCGCGCATCGGCTCGCCCACCACACTCCTCCTTCCCCGCACCGCTCGCGCGGTCCGTCTCGCCTCGTCAGTGTGGTGCGAGCACCTCGCTCTCGGCAACCTCCCGACTCGCCCGACCGAGCGTGGCGAGAGCCAGCAGCGTCACCACGATCGGCCCGCTCAGCCACATCACCAAGCCACCGAACATCTGGTCAGTCAGCAACCGCTCCACCGGCGTCCCGGTCGCCGCGAGGTAGCGATGGTAGAGCACACTGGGCCAGAAGGTGACCGATGCGCCGAGCACTCCGCTCTGCACGCCGTAGAGGATCAGGTAGAGCGCTCGTCCACCGTCCGTTCGGAAACGCCCGATCGCTGGGGGGGCGCCGATGAGCGGCCACCAGTACAGCAACGCCCCCAGGAAAAAGGTGAGATGCTCCAAATCGTGGAGCCACCGCCGGGTAAGGACCGCATCGTAGAGCGGCGGATAGTGCCAGAGCCACAGCGAAAGGATGCCTGCTACGAGCGCCACCACCGGCCGCGTCACCCAGCGGAGCAGCCGATCCCCGAGTGCACCGTGCCGCAGAAGAGCGGTCACTCCCACCCGCAGGCACGCCGGCAACGCCCAGAGGAACACCGGGTACGGCCAGCCGTGGAGCAGGACCGGCGCGGCGTAGAGGAGGACCAAATGCTGCACCATGTGCCACGAGAAGAAGAGACCACCCAGATCGTCCAGCGGCGAGAGCAGAGCCAGCGCGAGCATCGCCACACCGATCATCCAGGCGAGTGCGCGGGGGACCAGTCGCCAACCCTGCGGCCAGCGCGCCGCCAGCCGCATCATCCCTACCGCGTAGCCAGCGAGCAACCAACTCAGTACCACGACGACCGGGGCGCGCCAGGTCCAGTACCGGGGATCGAGCCAAGCCGCAAGCGGCAGCCAGACGAGCGGTTCCGGTACGCTGCTCATCGCTCGCCGTGTGTCCAGACCAGCGGGAGACCGGTGAAGAGCGCCCCGCCGATCACGTTTCCCAAGGTGGATGGCACCTGGTTCCAAACGAGCCAGGTGTCCACCCCGATCGGTGCTCCCGTCAACATGCCAGCTGGGATGACGAAGAGGTTGACGATCGAATGCTCGTAACCCAGCCCGAAGAAAGTCATGATCGGTAACCACATCGCCGCGATCTTGCCACTCGTCGACCGCGAGACGAAAGCGAGGGCCGTGCCGACCGTCACCAGCCAGTTGGCGAGAACCCCTTTGGTGAGCACCGTCAACCAGCCCGACAGCCCCAGCTCGCGGTAGGCCACGGTCTTGCTCGCAGCTACCTGGCGCAGTTGCTCACCGAGCGGTCCGGCCTCGTGACTCCACCACCCGGTAAGACTCGCGACTGCCAGCACCGCAAACCCGGCAGCACCGAGGAAATTGCCGAGATAGACCCACCCCCAGTTGCGCACGACCGCTGCGGCCGTGATGCGTCGCCGGTACCAGGCAGCGGGCAGCAGCGCGAAGTTGCCCGTCGCGAGTTCCAGACCGAGCAAGACCAACATGCAGAAACCGACCGGGAAGATGACGGCACCGACCAGTCGCGGCAGTCCCTGCGCCCAGGCTGCCACGGCCAAGAGCGTCGCCGCTCCCAGCAGAGCGCCGCTGGCAGCGCCGCGAGTCAGCAGCTTCGCGATCGGGAGATGCGCCTTCTTCTCCGCTGCCTCGACCATCAGCGCGACGAGCACTGGTGGTGGGACGCTCTCGCTGCGCTCCTCGACGTGCTCATCCTGGCGCTCCGTCATCCCGCGCATGGTCGCCTCCCCGCCCCCGCGGACGACGATGCTGCCGCGCGTCCTGACCGACCTGCTCGACCCCTGCTGTTCAGTCGTCACCGGTCGGCTCGGCGACCGGTAGCCGCCAAGCGGCCGGCACGCTCCGCAACGCCATGAGCAAGAGTCCGCCGAAGGCGATCACCAGCAGGAGGACGAACGGCACCGCCACCTGCGCCAACCCCTGCCATTCCGGCAGATGCACCGCGAAGCGGCGCGGCACGCTCTGCAGCCCGGAGAGGAAGAAAGCCAAGACGAAGCCACCGGCACCGATCGCGTACGACCAGGCCAGTCGGCGGGCCAGCACTGAGCTCGCCCACCCCTCGACACCGCTCAGCCGGTGGAAGAGATACGCCCAGGTATAGCCGGCCGCGCCGAAAAGGTAGTACGAGTGGAAGTGCGCCGGGACCCAGAGCGTGTTGTGCATGACGTTGTTGATGGCGATCGTCCCATCGATGACCGCTGCCATCCCCCCGACCGTCCACCCCCACAGACCAGCCAGAATGAAGATGACCGGCGCCGACCAGCGCACCCGTGACCCATAGAGGAGCCCGAGACTCCCCACGATCGTCACGAAGAAGGCCGGTACACCGACCGCATAGGAGCCGAACTGCCCGACGAGATGGAGCGGAAGAGGCTGCGCGAAGTCTTGGTAGAGATGATGGAAGTACGGCAACAGGACCAGAACGATGACCAGGTTGAAGGCCAGCGCGACCGGGAAGCTCATCTTGAACGCGCGCCCGGTATAGGCACCGAGTGTCGCGTAGACGAGCGCGACAGCCAGATAGATGTTCAAGTTCACGAGCGTGTGCCCGAAAAGGAAGAGCATGTTCTTCGCGAAGAGGACATCGAATCCGCTCACCAGTCCGAGCAGCTGCGCGAAGATCGGTACGAGATAGATCACCCCCGCTAGAACGGCGATCACCCCGTCGATCGCTACCACGGTCGCCGCCAGCTCCGGCCCGGTCGGAATCGGCTGCTCCCCTCCGACCGGGCGACGGAACAGCACCGGCCAGGCGAGCGCATTCGTGAGTCCGCCGAAGACTCGTCGTGCGCCGACCAGCACTGCGAAGCACCAAAGCAGAAAGGCCACTGCTACCAGCGTATAGCCGAGCAGGAACGCCCACGTCGCGCTGACCGGCCAGTCCCCGCGTACCGGCAGGGGATACGTCGTCGTCCAGCCGGCTGCGAACCCACCGACCAGCGTCGCCAACACGACGAGCCCTGATCCGAGGAAATAGACGACGTACGCGCTCCACAGCAGGCGCGGGCTCAGTCGAATCCGGGCAGCGATCACCTGGGAAACGCCTCCCAACGAGGCCAAAAGGACACCCGCCACCATGCCAGCCCCGTGCAGGGTCATGATGCGGTAGAACCAGCGCGGTCCGAGATCGATCCACCCCGCGTGCTGAAGGCGCATCAGGAGACCGAGCAGACCCATCACCAAGAAGATCGCGAATCCGGTCACCATGTAGGCGAGCGCTGCCTGTTCGACCGACCGCCGTGCCGCGACGTCGTTGCGGGCATTGCCAGCCATGTCCTATCCCCCTCTCATTGCACGGTGAACTGTGCCTGCATCAGGTGATGCCCGGTCGCGCAGAACTCCAAGCAGCGGATCGTGTAGACCCCAGGTTGGTCGAAGCGGAAGAGCAACCGGTTGGTGTAGCCGGGCATCGCTTGGACTTGCGTCACGATCCGCCCATCCGGCGCGTAGATGCCGAACCCGTGATTGACATCCACCGCCGTGACCCGGAACTCGACCACTTGCCCACGGGGTATCGTCGTCTGGCTCAGCTCCCATGCCCACATGCGGCCAGTTACGTCCACGGTCACTGCCGGCTCACCCAGCCGCTGCGCGCGCGAGCTAGCGTACGGCAGGAAGAGCAGCGAGACGAGAAAGGCGATCGCCAAAAGGGCGACCACCAGCGGCGCACCCGCTCGGCGGACCCGGCTGACGACTGCGCTCACTCGCTCGTAGGGCACTGCCTGTCCGCTCCGCGTGGCGACCCACCACAGCACACCAGTCCACGCGATCGTCAGGAGAAGAAAGAGCACCCCGACACCGACCTGCATCGTGCCCCTCCTCTTGCCCGCTCACCTCGTCACGCGCGTCTCTGTTCTGTCGTTTCTATACCCTGTTGGTATGCGACCATAGTAGCACGATATCCGTCAGGTTTCTAGCACTTTTCCGTCGAGTTCTCGTCTCGCATCGCACGCGGGCCCCGCCGTGCTGCCGCACGAACGGGTTCGACGGGCCCGCACGAGGGACCACGCGACTCAGCACTTGTGCTCGAACAACGCCGTCTAGCCGACGATCGCCGAGCGGGCGCGAGCACCGTGCTCGCCCGCCGTCTCACTGAGGTCTTCTCCCCGCGAGGAGAGAGCGAACGCTGTCCTGGGGACAGGGCCAAAAGCGTTCTGACCAGAGGCAGAACAGGTCAGGATGCAGGCAGCCAGCCGCTATGTGGTTCGCCGAGGCGTGCAGCACGACGCGACCGAGACGGCGAGCCGACGAGCGTTCCGCTCCGGCACGCCGAGCGACGGAAACTGCCTCGCGCGCCAAAGCAGCGCGCTCCTGCCGCTCCCGTCGATCGCGGAGCACCGCGCCTTCAGCCGAGGTAGCGTCGCATCCGGTCGATCGCCTCGAGCAAGTTCTCGAGCGAGTTGGCGAACGACAGCCGGAGGTACCCCTCACCGTAGCGACCGAACGCGGTTCCGGCCAGCACGGCGACCCCCGCCTGCTCCAGCAGCTCGCGGGCGAGTTCGCTCGCCGATCGACCGGTCCCCGTCACGTTGGGAAACACGTAGAACGCACCCGCTGGCACCGCACAGCGGACTCCCGGCAAGCTGTTCAAGCCAGCCACGACCGCATCGCGTCGCCGCCGGAACTCGGCGACCATCCGATCGACCGCATCCTGTGGACCCCGCAGTGCCGCCAGCCCCGCCCGCTGCGTAAAGCCGGGGACGCAGGAGTGGCAATTGACCGCCAGGCGCACCAGGTGCTCGGCCAGCCAACGCGGGGCTACCCCGTAGCCGAGTCGCCAGCCGGTCATGGCATAGGTCTTGGAAAAACCGTCTAGGATCACCGTCCGCTCGGCCATGCCCGGCAGGCTGGCGATACTCGGCGCCTCGACGTCGTACACGATGCGCCGGTAGATCTCGTCGGAAAGCACGACGAAGCCGTACTCCTGGGCCAAACGCGCCAACTCCTCGAGCACCTCGCGCCCGATGACCGCACCGGTCGGATTGTGTGGCGAGTTCACGATCACCAGACGCGTGCGCGTCGTCACCAACCGGCGCAATTCGTCCGGATCGAAGGCGAAACCGAGTTCCTCGCGGAGCGGCAAGGGAACCGGCCTCGCTCCCGCGAAACGGATGACCGACTCGTAGATCGGAAAACCCGGATCCGGATAGATGACCTCAGCACCCTCCTCGGCGAGCGCCAGGATCGTGAAGAACATGATCGGCTTGCCACCTGGTGTGACCACGACTTGCTCCGGCTCGACCGGGATGCCGCGCGTCCGGCTCACCTCCTCGGCGATCGCCGCGCGCAGCTCCGGTAGCCCAGCCGCTGGTGTGTAGTGTGTATCCCCGCCGCGCAAGGCCTCGATCGCCGCTTCCACGATGTGCAGCGGCGTGTCGAAGTCAGGTTCCCCGATCTCGAGATGGATGATCGAGCGCCCCTGCGCCTCCAGCGCACGCGCCCGCGCCAGCACTTCGAAAGCACTCTCCGTCCCCAGCCGGCTCATCCGCTCCGCCAGAAGGTTCTGCAGCTGCACCGCTCGCCTCCACGCTTCGTCTCGTCCACCGCTCCTGGGCAGCACCACTCTTTTCCCATCATCGCACGAAGAGCTGAACCGAGCGAGCCTCCACACACGCGAGTTCGAGACAGCTGTCGCCAGGCGCTCGATCCAGCGAGGCTCCGACCGCGGTTCACCTTCCGTCCGGCGAATCCCTTCGCCACACTCCCCGAAGCGCAACGTTGAGCGAGCACGACCGCCGTGACCGTCGTCCCGCGGACTGCATAGGCCACGGATCGTACAGCGCCAGCGTGCGCGGTGCAGTCTGCCGCGGACCGCACGAGCACCAGGACCACTTGCCCGGCGGCGCCTCCTCGCGCATACTCGCTCCAGTGACGTGCTCGCCGCTGGCCTATGGCCGGCTGGGCGCAACGGTGGGAGGAGACAGGATGCGCCGTGACCTCGTTCTCGCGTTGGTGGTCCCGATTCTCTCGGTAGCCATCGCGGTCGCGCTCGTCGTCGCGATCGGTGAAACCTTGCTCTTCGTCCGCGAGATGACCCACGATCGCTGGCCACCGGTCTTCGTCGGAACGGTGATCATGATCGTCTTCACGCTCCTGGCGTGGTTCCTCGCTCGACGGCCAGCATCCTCGCGCTGACGGTCGCTTCCCGACCAACGCGAGCGAACCGTGCACTCCTGATCGTCAGACCGAGCGCGCCAGGTTCTCCCATTCGTCCATCAACTCGACGCAGGACGGAGCCTCTCGGATGATGCTGCCGGATGCGGCAGGCTCGTCTCTCCCGCTCGGTCCCCGGCGACCGCGGAGAGCGTGCCAGCCGACCAGATCCCTGATCGCCCGAGAGCAGTCGGCTCATCGGCACGCTCGCTGGTTGCCGCCCGTGCCACGCTGGCACGCACCGCGTATGCTAAACAACGCATGTGTCTCGATGGTGTCGCGCCTGCGGGAAGGTCAGGGGAATGGGATCGACGCGACGAGCCATCCAGCGCCGGCCGGCGGCGACCAACGAGTCATCGTCCGACGGTTTGGTCCCCTCGCGTCGTCAGTACCTGCGCCTCAAGGCACACTATCCCCATGCCATCTTGCTCTATCGGCTCGGCGACTTCTACGAAGCGTTCGACGAGGATGCCCGCATCGTCGCCCGCGACGCCCGCATCACCCTCACCTCCCGCTCGTTCGGCCGCAACGGTCGGGTGCCGATGGCTGGTATCCCGCACCACGCCTTGAACCACTATCTGGCACGCCTCTTGGCGGCGGGACATACCGTCGCGATCGCCGAGCAGGTCAGCCAGCCAGGCAAGGGACTGGTCGAACGCGCAGTCACGCGGGTCCTCACCCCGGGGACGGTCGCCGAGGCCGCGTTGCTCCCCGCGACCGAGAATCGCTACCTCGCAGCGGTCGCCTGGCTTCCCGAGCGAACCGGGCTCGCCTGGGTCGACGTGAGTACCGGCGAGTTCGCCGTTCTCGAACTCAGCGGAGCGGAGCGCGACTTGGTCCTGGCCGAGGAGTACGCGCGACTCGCCCCCGCCGAGACGCTCGTCCCCGACACAGTCGAGATTCCTCTGCCGCCCGGCGGTCGCTTGACCCGGCTCGAGCACTGGCATTTCGAGCCGGAACGAGCTGCCCAGCGCCTGCGTGCCCTCTTCGCGACGCGCTCGCTCGCCCCCTTCGGCTGCGAACATCTTCCCGCCGCGCTCGCCGCCGCGGGCGCCATCGTGGTCTACCTGGAGCGCACCAATCCGGCGTTGCTCTCTCTCCTGACTAGTCTCCGGACCGAAGTCCCAGCGCGTCGCGTCGGGCTGGATGCTGCCACACGGCGCAATCTGGAACTCACGCGCAGCCTGGGTACCGGTGGAACGCGCGGCAGCCTGCTCAGCGTGCTCGACCGCTCGGTGACGCCGATGGGGGCGCGCACCCTGCGCCGCTTGGTCAGCGAGCCCCTCCGGGATCTGGACGAACTCCGACGACGCCAACGGATCGTCGGCGCGCTCCGGGCAACCCCCGAACTCCGTTCCCGCTTGGGGACGATCCTCCTGGCCGCTGGTGATCTCGAGCGCTTGACCAGCAAGATCGTCCAGGGCTCGGCGAGCATCCGCGATTTCGCGACACTTCGCCAAGCGCTGGCGACTGCCGAGGCTCTGCGCGGTGCCCTCCAGGCGAGCGGTGAGCCAGCTCTGCAGCACTTCGCCGACGACTTCCGCTCCTGCCCGGAACTCGCCGCACTCCTGGAACGAGCGTTGATCGAAGACAGCGATGGTCCACGCCTCCGACCAGGCTTTTGCCCGGAACTCGATGCTACGCTCGCGTCGGTCGAGGAAACGCGCCGCTTCTTGGCCACGCTCGAACAGCGGGAGCGCGAGCGGACCGGAATCCGCTCCCTCAAAGTCGGCTACAACAAGGTCTTCGGCTACTATATCGAGGTGACTCGGCCACATCTCGGCCGAGTGCCTCCGGACTATGTCCGCAAGCAGACCGTCGCCACCGGTGAGCGCTTCATCACCCCCGAGCTCAAAGAGGCCGAAGCCCGTCTGCTCGCAGCCGAGGCCGAAATCGCCGAACTCGAGCGTGCCGCCCTGGCACGCTTGACTCGCGAGGTCACCACGCGGACCAACGAACTCTTGCGCCTCGCTCGCTGGATCGCTTGGCTCGATGCCTTCCGCTCCCTGGCCGAAGTCGCGGCGCAGTACGACTGGAGCTGCCCGGAACTGGACGAGTCGGACACGATCCTGATCGAGGGTGGGCGTCATCCCGTCGTCGAAGCGCTGCTCGATGGACAGCCGTTCGTCCCCAACGATTGCCAGCTCGGCGGCGATGGACCACGCCTCCTCTTGGTCACCGGACCGAACATGGGCGGCAAGAGCACCTATCTTCGGCAAGTCGCCTTGATCGTGCTCTTGGCACAGATCGGTTCCTTCGTCCCCGCCGCACGCGCCCGCATCGGACTCGTCGATCGCATCTTCTGTCGCGTCGGTGCGCACGACGATCTGCCTGGTGGGCAGAGCACCTTCATGGTCGAAATGGTGGAAACGGCCACCATTCTCCGCCAAGCCACCCGGCGCAGCCTGGTGATCCTCGACGAAGTCGGGCGGGGCACCGCCACCCAGGACGGTCTCGCCATCGCGCGGGCTGTACTCGAAGACCTGCACGATCGGGTCGGAGCTCGCACGCTTTTTGCGACCCACTTCCTCGAGCTGACAGCACTGGAGACCGAACTGCCAGGCGTCGCCAACGTCCATGTCGCGGCGATGGAGCAAGACGGGCGCGTGGTCTTCCTGTATCGCGTTCGACCCGGCGCGGCCGATCGGGCCTACGGCATCCACGTGGCCCGGCTGGCCGGCCTCCCTCCTTGGGTGGCTGAGCGAGCCGAGCGATTGCTGGCCAGCCGGCTCGCTCCCACGTCGGCCGCGCCTCAGTCCGAAACAGCGGAGCACTCGGGCGGGCTGACCGCGGGCCCGCACCAGCTCGCGCTTCCCGGCTTCCCCACTCGTCGCCATGCCGCTGCGGAACTGGCTCGCGCACTGCTCGAGCTCGATCTCGCCAATCTCACGCCGCGCCAAGCGCTGGACTGGCTCTTCGAGCAGCGGGCCAAGCTGGGCGGAGCGTAGTCGAATAGAGTGGAGCCGTCCGATGCACGTCGCGCGTCCCCCGCGTCGCCCGATCCGCGTCCTTCCGCCCAACGTCGCTGCACGGATCGCTGCTGGTGAGGTGATCGAGCGGCCAGCCTCGGTCGTCAAGGAACTCGTCGAGAACGCGCTCGATGCGGGTGCATCACGGATCCGCATCAGCGTGCGCGGCGGCGGGCTGCACGAGATCCGCGTGAGCGACGACGGCTGTGGCATCCCAGCCGATGAACTGCCGCTCGCGCTCCAACGGCACGCCACCAGCAAGCTCGCCGAGGACGACCTGGAGCGGATCGAGACGCTCGGCTTCCGGGGCGAAGCGCTCCCCAGCATCGCGGCCGTCGCCGAGCTGACCATCGCCAGCGCGACCAGCGATGCGCCGGTCGGGCGTCAGCTCACGGTCCGGGACGGCCGTATCGTGGCCGATGAGCCGGTCGCGCACCCACCGGGAACGACGGTCACGGTCCGCCACCTTTTCGAGAACCTCCCAGCGCGCCTCGCTCACGTGCGCAACACACGCGCCGAGATGGCCGAGATCGCTCGCGTCGTCCAGCGCCTGGCCATCGCTGCCCCTCATGTCCGCATCGCGCTCCGTATCGAGGACCGGGTCGTCCTCCAGACCACCGGCTCGGGTGACACGCGGGTCGTTCTCAGCGAGCTGTACGGACCCGCGCTCGCCTCTTCGCTGTTGCCGTTCGGTCCGCTCGAGATCGGCGATTTCTCGTGCAGCGGGTTCGTCAGCAGTCCCGACCTCACGCGCTCGAGCCGCCGCCATCTCCATGTCGTCGTGAATGGCCGTTGGGCACAGCCCCGCACCGTGCTCGCGCTCCTCGAGGCCGCCTACCGGCCCCTCCTCCCGCGCGGCCGCCACCCTGTCCTGGCGCTCGTCATCACAGCCGATCCCGCTGCGGTCGACGTGAACATCCATCCGGCCAAACTCGAGGTCCGGCTCCGGGCCGAGCGCGAACTGGGACGAGCCATCGCCGAGGAAGTGCGGAGCCTCCTCGCTCGCACGCCGCGTCGCTTCACCTTCCTCGGGGCTTCTCCGGCCATCGATCCCGTGCGCGCGGCCATCGCGGAGACGCCGTGCCCGTACGACCGACCGGAAACCGAGGAGCCGATCCTCACCCCCGCCTTTCCGCCGCTGCGACTGATCGGGCAGGTGCGAGAGCGTTTGCTTCTCCTGGAAGGCCCGGACATGCTCTTCCTCGTCGACCAACACCGCGCCCACGAGCGGGTGCTCTATGAACGACTGGCTGCCACTCATCCCAGCGCCGAGGAGACGGTGCCGCTACCGGAGCCGCTCGTCATCGACGTGCGGCCAGCTTATCGCGACCGCTTCGCGCGCTGGCTCGACGAACTCGCCGCCTATGGCTTCCAGGCCGAACCGTTCGGCCCGCGCTCGTTCCTCTTGCGCACTGTCCCGGCGCTCCCTGGTGTCGTGGCTGGGCCGCCGGAACTGCAGGAGCTCGGTCAACCAGCGGCGCTGGCCCCAGCTCTCCTGGCCTTGCTCGAGGAATCCGAGGACGCCTGGGACGACACGAGCTGGCGCGATCGCCTGCTCATCCAGCTCGCTTGCCGGTTGGCCGTCCGGCGTGGGCGACCATTAGCCCGCCCAGCGATGCGCGCACTGGTGCAGGCATGGGGAACCACGAAGACGCCGGCGATCTGTCCGCACGGCTCGCCCATCGTCCTCCGCGTCGACGACGAGACGCTCGCTCACCAGTTCGACTGGTGAGCGAGTCACGCACCGACCGTTGGCGACGACACCCCGGACGATCGCCGCGCCACGGGCATCCGGTCATCGAGCCGACTCGTCGTAGGCCCGGAACACCGCGACCGCGTTCTGCCCACCGAACCCGAACGCGTTGGCGATCGCTACGCGTACCGGCATCCGTCGCGCGACGTTGGGAACGTAGTCGAGATCGCACTCGGGATCCGGCTGCTCGAGGTTGATGGTCGGCGGCACGATGCCGTCCCGGATCGCCAGCGCACATACCACGCCCGAGACCGCCCCCGCAGCTCCCACCAGATGCCCGATCATGCTCTTGGGGGAGCTGATGGCGACCCGATAGGCATAGTCACCGAAGACCGCCTTGATCGCCTTGGTCTCGGTCACGTCGTTGAGCGGTGTCGAGGTACCGTGCGCGCAGATGTAATCGACGTCTTCCGGGCGCATCCCCGCATCCCGCAGGGCCAGTCGCATCGCCCGCGCCGCTCCCAAACCATCCGGATCGGGCGCGCTGACGTGGTAGGCGTCACCGGTAATCGCCCCACCGGCCAACTCGCAGTAGATGCGTGCCCCGCGTCGCCGGGCATGCTCCTCCGTCTCCAAGACCATCACCGCACAGCCCTCACCGAAGACGAAGCCATCCCGATCCTTGTCGAACGGCCGGCTGGCTCGCTGCGGCTCCTCGTTGCGCCGCGACAGCGCTCCCATGTTGGCGAACGCGGTCACGGCCACCGGCGTGAGGCCAGCCTCGGTGCCTCCGGCGATCATCACGTCAGCCTCACCGAGCCGGAGCAGCCGGAGCGCATCGACGAACGCCTGCGTTCCCGCGGCACAGGCCGCCACCGAGGACATGATCGGCCCGGTGATCCCGTAGACGATCGAGACCTGGCAGGCCGCCATGTTGGGCGCGAACATCGGCACGAAGAACGGGCTGACTCGACTCGGACCGCGCTGGTAGAACGTGACGACCTCGCGCTCCATCGTCTGGATACCACCACCGCCGGTATTGATCATCACGCCGATCCGGTCGGCGTTCTCGCGCGTGATCTCCAATCCTGCATCGCGGATCGCCTCACGGGCAGCTGCCACTGCGAACTGGGAGAAGCGATCCATGCGGCGCGCTGCCTTGAAGTCCATGAAATCACGGGGATCGAACCCCTTGACCTCACCGGCGATCTGCACCTCCAGATTGCTGGCATCGAAGTGCTGGATCCGA
>DAOTYK010000109.1:0-10238 GCA_034434855.1 Thermomicrobium sp. | reverse complement strand
ACTCGGCACGAGCCTCCAGGGGCTTCCCACGCGAGAAGCGGAGCGTCGCCTACAACAGTTCGGGCCGAACGAAATCGAAACGGTCCCGCCACCGAGCCTTCTCCGCATCATCCTGCATCAGTTCAAGAGTCCGCTGATCTACATCCTGTTGGTGGCAGCACTCGTCACGGCTGGACTGGGCGAATGGATCGATACTGGCGCGATCCTCGCCGTTTTGCTCATCAACGCGGCCCTCGGAACCTACCACGAGTTGCGAGCTGAGCGAGCGATCCGCTCCCTCATGCTCTACCTGAGCCCACGCGCTCGCGTGATCCGCGATGGCGTCGAGCGCGAGATACCCGCCAAATCTCTGGTCCCCGGTGACATCGTTCTCCTGGAATCGGGAGTCCGGGTTCCGGCCGACCTTCGGCTCGTTTCGACCACAGCACTCATGGTGGACGAGTCGGTTTTTACCGGCGAATCGGTTCCGGTGGTCAAACGCACCGATCCGGTCCCGCCGGAAACACCGATCGCTGATCGTGTTTGTATGGCGTTCCTCGGCACGATCGTCACCAGTGGTCGCGGCGTCGGCGTCGTCGTCAGTACTGGTAGTGCGACGGAACTCGGCAAGATCGCTCACCTGGCTCGAGCCGAGGCCCAACCGCAGACACCGCTCGAGAGGCAGTTCGCGCGCTTCGCACGTCTCGTCGCCCTCGTCGTTCTCGTCAGCATCGTGGCCATCAGCTTGTTCGGCGTGCTCCGTGGTGATGAACTGACGCTCCTCTTCAAGTTCGCGGTCGGTGCCGCGGTCGCCATCGTTCCAGAAGGCCTTCCGATCGTCGTGACGCTCGTCCTCGCGGTGAGCGCCCAACGGATGGCACGGCGCCGCGCCATCGTGCGGCATCTGGCGGCTGTCGAGACGCTCGGCAGTACCACCGTCATCGGATCCGACAAGACGGGAACGCTCACCGAGAATCGGATGACGGTTCGAGCCCTCTGGGCCGCGGAGCGCGTCATTTCCTTCGAGGATGAGGCACTCGATCCCGTACCGCACCTATCGTTCTCTGCACTGCGCGAGACAGCGTTTTGGGATCTTCCACCGCCCCTCCGCGTGCTCGTGACCGGCGTGCTGGCGAATGAGGCGACCCTCGCGCACAGCGAGGAAATCGGGCAGGAACGAGCAGGCATCGGTGATCCGACCGATATTGCACTCCTCATCGCCGGTGCACAATTCGGTCTCGTTCGAGAAGAACTGGAAAGTATTTATCCGATCATCGCAGAGATACCGTTCGAACCGGAGCGACGTTTCGCAGCAGTCGTTTCGCGTATCGACGGCAAACCGGTTTTCCTCGCAAAGGGGGCACCCGAACGCATCCTCGACATGTGCAGCACCTGGGCGAGCCCGGCAGGTCTTGTCCCGATCGACCGCGAAGCGATTCTCGCAGCAGCCCACGAACTCGCTCGACAGGGCTTGCGGGTGCTCGGCTTCGCGGCAGGCGAAATACCGTTCGAGCACGCCGAACGCATCGAGTCGCTGCTCGAGCCCAGTGGCTTGACGTTTCTCGGTCTCGTCGGGCTCTGGGATCCTCCCCGCGCAGGCGTCCGCGAGGCCATCGCCAGCTGCCACTCCGCTGGTATCCGCGTCGTCATGATCACCGGCGACCACGCCGCGACCGCTGCAGCCATCGCCGATTTCCTGGGCATCGCTCCCCGTTCGAGCCCTGTCCTCACCGGCCGGGAACTGCAACGACTGTCCGACGAAGAACTCCGTTCTGTCGTCCAGCAGGTTTCGGTCTTTGCCCGGGTCGAGCCCGAGCAGAAATTGCGGATCGTGCGCGCCTTGCAAGCCAACGGCGAAACGGTTGCCGTGACCGGCGACGGCGTGAACGATGCCCCCGCGCTGCGAGCAGCTGAGATCGGTGTCGCGATGGGCAAGAGCGGCACCGATGTCGCTCGCGAGGCAGCCGATATCGTCCTGACCGACGACAACTTCGTGACCATCGTCGCGGCAGTCGAGGAGGGACGCGGCGCCTTCGATAACTTGCGCAAGGCGACCTTCTTCTTGATCTCCACCGGCGCAGCGATGCTTTTCATCCTGCCATTCGCGGTCCTGGCCGGGTGGCCCTTACCCTTTTATCCAGCGCAGCTGCTCTGGCTCAACCTGGTCACCAACGGGCTCCAGGACGTCGCCATGGCCTTCGAGCCGAAGGAACCCGGGCTCATGCGTCGTCGACCACGGCCCCGACGCGAGGGAATTCTCTCCCCACTTCTCTGGGAGCGGACACTGCTCAGTGGTCTGGTCATCGCCGCGGGAACACTCTGGATCTTCGATTGGACGCTGCGTTCGACCGGATCCCTCGATCTCGCCCGCACCGTCGCACTGACGACGATGGTGATCTTCCAGAATTTCCAGGTCGGCAATGCGCGCTCGAGCATCCGCTCGCTCTTCCGGATGAGTCCCTTCTCCAATCGAGTTCTCTTCGGCGCGGTCATCGCCGCCATCATCGTGCATGTCGGCGCACTCTACCTCCCGCTCACCCAGTTCGTGCTCCGCGTCCAGCCGATCCCGCTCGACATGTGGCCGCGCATCATCCTGGTCGCCAGCACCATCCTCGTGACAGTCGAGGTGCACAAGTGGCTGCGGCGACGCTGGCCGCGCCGCGATTCCTGGGAGACGAGCGAAGTTCTCGAGGAACTGACTCGACGGCCGACGATGCAGCCGGCAAGACAGCCGACACCTGATCCGTGACCGACGGCTCGCTCTCGTTCAGAAGCTGTGCGGGACAGAGAACGCGGCTCTGACGACAACGAGCGCACGTGCCGTCTCAGCGCCGCACGCCCTCGTAGAGCAGTTCCCTCGTGCGGGCAGCGATATCGTCCGGATCGACCTGCAAGCGGGCGACTCCGGTTTCCTGGGCGGCCCGCGCGACTGCCGCAGCGACAGCCGGCGGCACGGAGAGATCGAGGCTATCCGGAATCACGTACTGCGGCGAGAGCTGACGCGGTGAGACGAGTTCAGCGATCGCCTGCGCGGCAGCCAGCTTCATCGCATCGTTGATGTCGCGTGCCCGCACGTCGAGCGCACCGCGGAACACACCGGGGAAAGCCAGCGAGTTATTGACCTGATTCGGGAAATCCGAGCGCCCGGTCGCCACCACCAGTGCTCCCGCCTCCAACGCTCGATCCGGATGGATCTCCGGGTCGGGATTGGCCAGGGCGAAAACGATCGGATCCGGCGCCATGCTGCGGATCATCTCCGGTGTGAGGATGTTCGGACTGGAGAGCCCGATGAACGCATCGGCACCCACCAGCGCCGTCGCCAGGTCACCGCGCACGCCTGCCTTGTTGGTCAGCCGAGCGATCTCCATCTTGTAGCGGTTCATCCCCGCCTCGCGCTCGCGGTAGATCGCCCCCAGCCGATCGCAGAGAATGACGTCACCCACGCCGTAGACCAAGAGCAGCTTGGCAGTCGCGATCCCCGCGGCCCCGGCACCGTTGATGACCACCTTCGCTTCAGCGAGCGGTGTTCCCCGCAGCTTGAACGCGTTGATCAGCGCAGCCAACACCACGATGGCCGTCCCATGCTGGTCGTCGTGGAACACTGGCATGTCCAGGCGTTCCTTGAGCGCCGACTCGATCTCGAAGCAACGCGGTGCCGAAATGTCCTCCAGGTTGATCCCTCCGAAGGAGGGAGCGATGGCCGCCACGATGTCCACGATCCGCTCGGGGTCCCGTTCGGCGATGCAGACCGGGAACGCTTCCACCCCGCCGAGCGATTGAAAGAGGACCGCTTTCCCCTCCATCACCGGCAAGGCGGCGTGCGGCCCGATATCGCCCAGCCCCAGCACGGCGCTCCCATCGGTCACGATGGCCACGAGGTTCCCCTTGACCGTCAGGTCGTAGACCGCTTCGCGGTGCTGGCGTACCTCCTCCACCGGTGCCAGAGCTGCCGGGGGCAAGTAGAGCAAGTTCAGGATGTGATGGTCCCGGACCGGCAACTTGCTGCGGATCTCCAGCACGCCACGATACCGCCGGCGCAAGTCCAATGCTTGCTCGGCCAGCGAGCGGGGACGCCGGTTGGCCGGCCGCGCAACGTCGAAGGTGCCCTCGTAGATGTAGCGGCGCGTGTTCTCCGCGACCTGCTGTGGGTCGACCTCCCGCGTCGCTTCTTTGGTCTCCAAGGCCGCTTGCACCACCGCCGCCGCGATGGCTGGCGCGACGCGAAAGTCGAAGATCTGCGGGACGATCTGCTCCGGGCCACGCTGTTCCGGGGGCACCAAACTAGCCAGCGCCTCGGCGGCATAGATCAACGTGCGCAACCGGATATTGCGCGCGCCCGAATCGAGCAGGCCACGGAAGACACCAGGGAAAACGAGCGAGACATCCATCATGTTCGGATAGTCGGAGCGCCCGGTCGCGACCACCGCTGCACCCGCCTGCCGAGCCAGGTCGGGATCGATCTCGGGGGTCGGTAGCGCCAGCGCGAAGACGATCGGATCGGGTGCCATCGCCGCGACCATTTCCGGCGACAGGATATTGCCGCGAGCCAATCCGATGAAGACATCGGCGCCCTTCAACACTTCAGCGAGCGTCCCGCGTCGCCGCTCCGGATTCGTCTCCTTGGCCAAGTACGCCTTGGCCCAATTCATGCGGTACGGTCGCCCGAGGTAGATCGCGCCCGCGCGATCGCACACGATGAGATCCTTGACCCCCACTCGGGTGAGCAGGCGCGCGACGCCGATCCCGGCGAGTCCTGCCCCAGCGATGACGACTCGGACCTCCTCCAATCGTTTCCCAACGACCTCCAGCGCATTCTTGAGCGCGCCGAGCACCAAAATCGCCGTACCGTGGTGCTGGTTGGAGAAGACCGGGATCGGTGCCGCCTTCTCCAAATGGTCCTGGATCGTGAAGCTGTGCGGAGCTCGGATATGATCGAGGCAGAACGCGCCGAAGGTAGGAATCAAGGAACGTGCTACCTCCACGATCGCCAAAGGATCCTGGAGATCGACCGCAATCGGGACCGCATCCACACCCGCGAAGGTCTTGAAGAGAACGGCCTTCGCCTCCAAGAGCGGGAGCGCCGCCTCCACTGGCGCCCGCGTGGGTCCGAAGAGATCGGACGCGTCCGTCAGGATGGCGACCGTGTTCCCGCGCCCAGTCAGATCGAACGAACTCACCTCGTCCTGGCTGATCACCCGGCAAGCTTCGGCAACACCGGGCGTGTAGACCAAGCTGAGCATGGCGCGATCGCGCAGCGGCACTTTGCTCGCGATGCCGATCAGCCCGCGATATTGCCGGCGATAGGCCAACGCTGCATCTGGCTGATCGAGCAGATACATGTCCCACCCCGTTCAGCGGAACCGAACGCTCCTGCATTTCTCCCCGGGCATTCTACGGCTCGGAGGATACCTTGGCAATTCGCAGCTGGCAACGCCAGCACGGCACGAGCGATGCCGTGCGCTTCACTCCGCGTTCCATGCCTGCCGCACTGCCCACCGCTGGAGCTTGCCGCTCTCCGTCCGGGGAAGCTCGCTCACGAATCGGAACGCACGGGGCACCTTGTACCCAGCCAGCCGTTCCCGGCACCAACCGGCAAGCTCCGCCGCGCTCACCTTCGCACCAGGACGCAGGACGACCGCTGCGACGACGCGCTGTCCCCATTCGACATCGGGAATCCCCACCACCGCTGCTTCCGCGACCGCGGGATGCGCCAGCAGCACCGCTTCCACCTCTGCCGGATAGACGTTCTCCCCCCCGGTCACGATCAGGTCGTCGCGTCGGTCGAGCACAGTCAGGTACCCCTCTTCGTCGAGATAGCCGAGGTCACCCGTCCACAGCCAGCCGTCACGCAGCGCGCGCGCCGTGAGATCGGGTCGTCGCCAATAGCCAGGCGTGACGACTGGACCGCGCACCGTGATCTCCCCCGGCTCCTCTGGTGCAGCCGGGCTACCGTCTTCCCGGACGATCCGCAACTCGTTCGGGTACAAAGGCTTGCCGGCCGAGCCGAGTTTCCGCTGGGCGTCCTCCGGCGCCAGCGTCGCCAACTGCGAGGCGGTTTCGGTGAGCCCGTAGGTCTGCAGAACAGGAACGCCGAGCACAGCGGAACGCTCCAGCAAAGGTCGAGGCGCAGGCCCGCCGCCGAGCAGGACGGCACGCAGATGAGGCGGATAGGGGCGCTCCCCTCGCTCTTCGAGCATCCGCCAAAGCATCGTCCCGACGACCGAGAGGAGCGTCGCTCCCTCATCGATCGCCCGGTTGACCGCCGCCGGATCGAACCGTTCGTGGAGCTCCACCGCGAAGCCGCCGATGACGCTGCGGAACAGGATGGAAAGCCCACCCACGTGGAAAAGCGGCAAGCACAGGAGCCAGCGGTCCGCCGGCACGCACCCGATGTTCAGTTGAGACCCGAGCCCGCTCCACCAATGGTTCCCGTAGGTCAGCAACACTCCTTTCGGTCGGGACGTCGTCCCCGAGGTGTAGACCAGGGTGTGCACAGCCGCGAGATCGATCGCACGCCGCAATTCCACCCTCGTCTCGGGTAGCGACGACCACTCCCGATCGATCTCCACCGCGGTGCCCGACCAACCATCCAGCAACGACCGGGTCGTGCGATCGACCACCACGACCCGCGGCTCGACATCGTCGAGCAGTGTCCGCAGTTCACTGCTGGTGAGTCGCACATTGAGCGGGACCAGGATCGCGCCCAAGCGGCTGACCGCATGGACCAATTGGACGAACTCCGGCCGGTTCGCCAGCACCACGGCAACCCGATCGCCCGCCTGGACACCGAGGCCGGCCAAGCGCCGCGCCGCTTCGTCAGCCGCCGCGGCGAGCGAGGCGAACGACCAGATACGGTCGCGCCAGACGAGCGCCGGACGATCAGGGGTGGTCTGCGCCCGCCAGGCGAGCCACTCGGGGACCAGCATCGGCGCCTCCGCTCAAAATCCGCCCAACCCGAACCAATCGAAGGTATACGTCAGCACGAACGGCCAGAGCAGAACGGAGTAGAGCACGAACCGGACGACATCGACGCGACCGTAATCGACATGCCACGGATCGAAAAGGACGAACCCGGCCGTCCAGGCTGAACCAGCGACGAGATACGCGACGAGGCCGACCAGGGCGCCTCGCCAGCCAGTTCCCCGCCAACTCGCCACCCCTCCGACGATCCAGCCAGTCGCGACGAGCAGCGCACTGGCCACCGCCAGCAGATTGGCGAGCCCCCTTGAGGTCGCGAGGGTACGCGGGACGAGCGCCGCCGAGACGGCCAGCCCCACCGCGGTTGCGAGCACGGCAACCCAAAGCCCCAAAACCACGCGTTTCCTCTCGCCTGCCCTCATCCGACTCCCTCTCTTGCCAGCACCATCGTTCGATCGAGTCCCAACCCTGGCCCGGGCGGGAGCACGAGGCAGCCATCGGTGGGTTGGAGCATCGGCTCGCGACCGAGCGGTTCGACCAGACCAGCGGTAGCGAGTCCGTGAGCACGCTGCCCGCTCCCGGGCAGTGCCGCGGCCACGTGGAGGGCCGCCGCCAGACCGACTGCCGATTCCAAGGTACTCGTCACTACCACCGCGATCCCGGATCGCTCGCATCGTTCGGCCAGGTCGAGCAACCCCTCCACACTGCCCACGAGCGGCAGCTTGGCGATCAGGATATCCGCTGCCCCTGAGGCGAGCGCCCGTTCCAGTTCGTCGGGGCCGGCGAGCGCCTCGTCGGCGGCGAGCGGCACCGGACTCTGCCGCCGCAACGCCGCGAGCTCCTCTAGGGACCCCACCGGCTGCTCCAGGTACTCGATTCCGAGCGGTGCGACCGCCCGTGCGAAGGCGAGTGCAGCTGCCACCGTCGCCGAGGCGTTCGCATCGAGCCGCAGCTGAACCTCCGGGCCGACTGCCCGGCGGACCGCCGCGACGCGTTCCACCTCGCTCGCCGCGATGCGCACTTTGAGCTTGAGGGTCCGGAGCCCAGCAGCGACGGCTGCTCGCGCAGCCTCGACCGTGCGCTCCGGATCAGCGATCCCGATGAGCGCGTTCACCGGGACAGAAGGACGCGCCGACGAGCGCAGCCAGAAGGCCAGGGGAACACCGGCCCGCTGGGCGCTGAGATCGAGGAGCGCCGTTTCCAGCGCCGCCCGCGCCGCACGCGCTCCCGGTGTCACCGCCGGAACCCGTTCCAGCGCCCGCCGAAGCGTTGCCTCTCCCTCCTCGGCGACCGCACGAAGCGCTGCCAACCAGTCCGCTGCCTCCGGAAGCGCACGATCTTCCGTTCCCGGCCAGGGAGCGACGTCCCCGAGCCCGACCAATCCATCCGCTGTGGCCACGCTGACCAGGATCCCTCGCCGCGTCACGAACGAACCCGCAGCCGTCTCCAGCGGAGCGCGGAAGCGGAGCTGGTACCATCGCCAATCGAGGCGCGAGCCGCTCACCCGAGCAACCCCAGAGCGAAGAGCATGGCGAACAGCAGCTGGAGCTGGCCAGTTCGCTTGAGGACAGGGTTGAGCGACGGCCCCTCCGCACCGCGCAGCACCATCCCCACTAATCGGAGAGCGAGGGGCAACGTGAGCGAGGGCAACAGTACCGCCGGCCCGGCCCAGTCGAGCAGCCAGAGCAGCACCGGGACCAGATAGGCCCCAATAACCAGCACGGCGTACTGCCAGCGCGTCGCCCGTTCACCGATGCGAACCGCCAGCGTGCGCTTGCCAGCAGCTCGATCGGTCGGGATATCGCGGAGGTTGTTGACGACGAGGATCGCAGTGATGAGAAAGCCGACTGGGACTGCAGCGAGGAGCGCGAGCTCGGACAGGGAACCGGTTTGGAGATAGGCACTCCCGCCCACCGCGACGAGCCCGAAGAACACGAAGACGAACACGTCTCCGAGTCCAGCGTAGCCGAGCGGCACCGGCCCAGCCGTGTAGAGGATCCCGGCCGCGATGGAAGCCAGACCGATGAGCAGGATCGGCCATCCGCCGACCCAGACGAGATAAAGACCGAGCAGGGCGGCCAGCGCGAAGGTCAGCACGACCGCCCGGCGCATCGCGGTGACTGTCACCAAGCCGCGAGCAGTGATGCGCGTCGGCCCCACCCGATCAGGACGGTCCGCCCCCTTGAGATAGTCGAAGAGATCATTGGCATAGTTGGTCCCGATCTGAATGAGGAGTGCGGCCGCCAGCGCCGCCAGGAACGGCAACCAGCGGATCGTCCCAGCTTCCCGCACCCCCGCTGCTGTCCCGACGAGCACCGGCCCGATGGCAGCGACCAGCGTGGCCGGTCGCGCCCCCAGCCACCACACGCGCCAGTTGGCACCTCGTCCAGTCACTCGTGCGGGATCGCTCACTGGGACGCTCATGCGACTGGCTCCATCACGGGAAGCGCGGGAACTTGGAGAAATCCGGCTTGCGCTTCTCGAGGAACGCCCGGTGCCCCTCCTTGGCCTCGTCAGTCAAGTAGTAGAGCAACGTCGCATCACCGGCCAGCTGCTGCAATCCCGCCAAGCCATCGGTATCAGCGTTGAAGGCCGCCTTGAGGAAACGGATCGCCATCGGGCTCTTTTCCAGGATCTCCCGCGCCCACTCGACCGCTGTTTCCTCGAGCTTCTCATAGGGCACGACCGCGTTGACCAGCCCCATCTCCAGCGCTTCTTGTGCGGTGTACTGCCGACAGAGGAACCAGATCTCCTTCGCCTTCTTGTGCCCGACGATCCGCCCGAGCAAGGTCGCGCCGTACCCCGCGTCGAAGCTCCCCACGCGTGGCCCGACCTGCCCGAACTTGGCGTGTTCGGCAGCGATCGTCAGGTCACAGACGACGTGCAGCACATGCCCACCGCCGATCGCATAGCCGTTGACGACGGCGATCACCGGCTTGGGTAGATAGCGAATCTGCTTCTGGAGATCCAGCACGTTGAGCCGCGGGATTCCCTGATCATCCACGTACCCCCCGTCGCCGCGCACCCGCTGGTCGCCACCGGAGCAAAACGCCTTGTCCCCGGCTCCGGTCAAGAGGACGACGCCGATCGAGCTGTCGTCCCGGGCATGGGCAAAGGCGTCCATCATCTCCATGACCGTGAGCGGGCGGAAAGCGTTGCGGACTTCCGGCCGGTTGATCGTGACCTTGGCGATCCCCTCGCCGGCGAGTCGCTCGTAGAGAATGTCGGTGTACTGCTTGATCGGTACCCACTCGAACTTACTCATTCGTCCTCCTAACGCGCCGCGCCGGCAGTGCCGGCTTCCTTCCTGCTCATCAATCTTAGCCATCTCCCACGGTGAG
>DAOTYK010000108.1:0-21129 GCA_034434855.1 Thermomicrobium sp. | reverse complement strand
ACTTCCAGCTGCGCACGACGGCTGGCTTCGACTACGAGCCGGTCTTCGCCCCAGTCGGCTTCACTGAAGGGGAAGGGCTGTCCCAAGAGGTCGGTCCCGGTGGGAAGGCGCGCGGGATCGTGGTCTTCGAGCTACCGGAGGGGGAACAGCCGCTCTTCCTGAAGTTCGATCCCAATCCCTTCACCTCTGCAGAACTGTACTTCGACGCACCGAACGCGCTCGAACTCGTCCAGTCCGGCGCAGTGAGCCAGCCTGCCCCGGCCGCCCCGGAGGGAACCCCGGGCGATCAGGCAGGAAAGAGCTGGGGAACCAGCAAGAACGACCGACACGTTCCGCTGGCACCCGGTCAGAGCGGCGCCATCGCTGACGGGAAGCAGGTCTACCGGGTCACCATCGTCAACATCGTGGATGGCGCCACGTCCAGCAACATGTTCGTCCAGCCCAAGGAAGGGCAGAAGTTCTGGCTCGTCCAAGTCCTGTTCGAGAATGCCGGTACGAGTTCGATCAGTCTCTTCCCGACGAACTGGGCGCTGCGAACGCAGGACGGGTTCGACTACGAGGCCGAGATCATGGCGGCCGGCTTTGCGGAGGGCGAACTCCTCACCGGAGAGGTCGGGCCGGGCGGGAAGGCGCAAGGGATCGTCGTCTTCCAGATCCCGCAGGACGCCGAGCCGCTCTTCCTCAAGTTCGACCCGAATCCGCTGACCAGCGCCGAGCTCTACTTCGATGCGCAATGAGTCGGTCAGGCGAGGGGTGAGCCGCTCGGCTCACCCCTTGCGCATCGAACTGGGATCGGAGGACACTCGTGCGGATCGCGGGACTCGTTTTCGGTCTGCTGGGCGGATTCCTCGGCGTGCTGGCCGGCTTGCTCGCGCTCGGCATCGGTGGATTGGGCGCGGCCTTCTCGGCTGAGGGCACAGGAATGATTCTCGGCGGCGGCCTGGGAGCTATCGTCGCCGCCGCAGTCGGTCTCGTCGGTGCAGTCCTTGTCCTGAGCCGTCCAGGTACCAGCGCGATTCTCCAGCTTCTGGCAGCATTGGCCGGCCTCATCGCCGTCTCGCTCTTCTGGATCCCGTCAGCACTGTTGTTCGCACTCGGCACGCTCGCAGCGGCACTCAGCCGGCGCGGGCGCGCGAGCCGCGAACCCCGCGACTGAGCGCGCTGTCAGTACACGACTGGCCCACGATCGGAGCAGAAAGGAAGGGAGACCATTGGCACGACGACGGCGCCCACTTCCACCGCACCAACTCTTCGTCACGCGGCGCAGCCGGACGCGACCGCGTCCGACCGAACGAGGCGAGCAGGAAGGACAGGAGCAGCGTCGACCGGAAACACCGAAGGGGGAACCGTGTTCCGAGCGCGCGGCGCGCCCGACAAGCTCCCCGCCCCACGGACTGCTCGCCGCCGATCGACTCAGCTAACGCGCGGCCTCGGCAGTGCTCAGCTGCCCTGTCTCGCGGACACCGTAGTGGCGCAGGATGCCGCGCGCTTGCGCGAGCACCTGATCGCGCAGCGAGTCTGGACGGATCACTGTCACGTCGACGCCATAGTTGAGCACCCAGCGGACGAAATCGGGGGTCACTGGTATGTGCACCCGGAACCGGATGCGCCCATCGGGCAATGGCTCGATCTCTTGGCTCGGATGCCATTCCTCTTCGGCGATCCAGGGGGCGGCGGTCTGCGAGAACTCGAGTTCCACTTCCTCGGGTGGAAGCTCGCTCGTTTGGAATACTCCCCAACTCTTGGTCAAGAACTCGCGCAGCGAGAAATCGGACCGGACGCGAAACGGTACGCGGGTATCTCGGACGTGCTCGATGCGGTCCACCTTGAAGGTGCGAACATCGGATCGCAAGTGACACCAGCCGACCATGTACCACGAGCGGCCGAAGGGAACGACGCAGTACGGATCGACGCGACGACTCACCGGCTGGTTCCCGCGCGAGGCTGTCCGGTACGTCATCTCCACCGTGTGCTGGAGCGCCATCGCTTCCAACAGCGCGAACAAGCGCTTCCGTCGCTGCTCGTCCAATCGACTCGGTCGGCGTGCCTGGAGCGCATGCCCCAAGAGCGTCCGCATCTTGTCCGGCAAGATCGCCCGGAGCCGCTCGAGCGCCGTGCTCAACTCTTGGGACGGGACGCCCGGGATCATGTGCCCAGCTTCTGCTGCCAAGAGGAGCGCCAGCGCTTGAGGGAGCTCGAGCTGGAGCGAGGGCAGACGTGGAACGGAGGCCAGGTAGTATCCGCCACCAGGAGCGCGCTCGACCACCAAGCCCAGGCGCTCGCGGAGGAACTGGAGATCCTTGCCGATCTGTCGCTCGCTCACCTGGTATCGCGCTGCCAGCTCCCGGCGGGTATACCGCTTCGGGGACTGCGCGAGCGTCACGAGAAGATCGACCAGTCGAGCGACTCGATCACCCTCGCCCAGGCGCTCGATAACTGCCGCTCCACTGCTCACCATGAGCCCACCCTTTCGGTCGATAGCTCCAGTATACGAGAAGCGGCTCGTGTTCGGAAAGGGCGACCGGTATCCTTGCCATCGGAGGTCGAGTGCGACTGGAGAACGCGACGGACCGAATGACCGAGATCCTGGACACCACGGGCCGGAAACCACGTTGCGTGACCGTCCTCGGCCTGCCGGTCCACGACGTCACGCTCGCCGAAGCAGTCCAGCTCATCCGTGCTTGGAGCCAGGAAGGAAGCGACCTGCAGCAGGTGGTCACGCTCAATCCGGAGATGGTGATGGCCGCTCGCCGCGACCCGGCCTTTCGCACCGTTGTCGAACAGGCCGCGCTGGTGACAGCGGATGGGATCGGCCTGATCCTGGCGGCCCGCTGGCGCGGCACACCGTTGCGTGCGCGGGTGACCGGTGTCGACCTCGTCGAGGCGTTGGCCAGGACCGAGGTCCGCCTCTTCTTTCTGGGTGCAGCGCCCGGAGTCGCCGAGCGTGCGGCAGCCGTCCTGGCTCGCTCGGCTGGAGCGACCATCGTCGGTACGTGGGCTGGCTCGCCGCGCCCCGAAGATGCCCCCGAAGCGCTGGCTCGCATCGCGGCTGCTCGTCCGGACGTCCTCTGTGTCGCATACGGGGCACCGGCCCAGGACTGCTGGATCGCTCGGCACCGCGCGGAACTGAAGACTGCGGGCGTGCGGGTCGCCCTCGGCGTGGGCGGAACCTTCGACTACCTCGCCGGCATCGTCCCGCGTCCCCCACGCGTCGTTCGGCAACTCGGCTTGGAATGGTTGTATCGTTTGCTGCGGCAGCCGTGGCGGTGGCGACGGCAGCTGGCGTTGCCGCATTTCGCGGTCCTCGCCCTCGCCGAAGGACTGGCGAGTCGGCTCGCCGGCAGGGAGAACGAAGAACCGGAGGCCAGACCGTGACCAGCCTGCTCGACGAGCGATCCTGTCCGCGTCACCCCGGCATCACGACTCGTCTCCGCTGCAGCAAGTGCGGGACGCCGATCTGTCCCCGCTGCATGGTCGAAACTCCGGTCGGGTACCGTTGTCCAACCTGTGCTGGACTCTCTGCTGGCGCGTGGAGTGACCTACCTGGTTCGCTCCTCGTGCGGGCGGCGACAGCCGGGCTTCTGGTCGCCTTCGTCGTCGGTTGGCTCTGGAGTCGCATTCCGGAGTGGCAATTCTACCTGGCGCTCCTCCTCGGCTTCGGTGTCGCCGAAGCGATGGCCGCGGCGACCCGCTTGCGGCGTGGGCCGTCCCTCCAAGCACTGGGGATGGCTTGCGTCGCGGTCGGGCTCGTCATCTCGCGCTTCCTCCTGCTCGCCGAACTCGGCCCCGAGGCACCAGCTCTTCCGAGCCGATGGAGCGATCCCCGCTTCATCGCTGCCCTCCAGCTCCGCCCCATCCCTGACCTGCTGTTCGCCGCGCTCGCACTGCTCATCCCGTTCATCCGCTTCCGGGGAGCACGATGAGCGAACTACGCCGACGCCTGCTCCGCATCCTCGACGCGGTGACGACCAAACGCTTCCTGGTTGTCGGCGACTTGTATCTCGATCGGTACATCTTCGGCGAACCGACGCGCATCTCGCGGGAAGCACCGGTGCTCGTCCTCGAGGAACGGCAGATCGCGCATCGGCCTGGCGGCGGAGCAGCACCCGGACTCGCGTTGGTCGCCCTGGGTGCCAACGTCCAGCAAGCTGGCGTGATCGGTGACGATCCAGAAGGCGCGCTTTTGCGCCAGCTGCTCGTCGAGCAGGCCGTCGGGGTGGACAGCATCGTCGTCGATCCGACACGCCCGACGACCGTCAAGACCCGCGTCGTCGCCACCGGGCCGTACAACGTCCTCCCGCAGCAGTTGGTTCGCGTGGATCGTCAGGTGCGTCAGCCCCTCCGCCCGGCCGAGGAGGAGCAGCTCGTCTCCGCCATCGCCAGGGCTGCACCCGACGTGGACGCCATCGTCCTCTCCGACTACCGGAGCGGTGTGCTGACTTCCCGGGTCATCGCCACGGCTCTGGCATCCGGCAAGCTGACCGTGGTCGACTCGCAAGGTCGCCTGGATGCCTTCCGACACGCGACGGTGATCAAGTGCAACCGCGCCGAGGCGGAGCGTTTCCTCGAATGCTCGCTCGCCGAACGGACGGAACGGGCGCGAACGTTGCCGGCGCTGTGGCGGGACCTCGCTTGCGAGGTGCTCGTCGTGACGTTGGGCGGCGACGGCGCTGCACTCGTCACCGCCGAGGGGTATCGCGAGTTCCCGCCCCCCGCCGTCCGAACGGTCTTCGACGTGACCGGTGCGGGCGATACCGTCCTGGCCGTCCTCGCGGGTGCGCTGGCCTGTGCGGCGACACCGATCGAGGCGCTCGCACTGGCTCAGCTCGCGGCCAGCATCGTGATCGGCAAGTTCGGGAACGCCCAAGCGACTGCCGAGGAACTCCGGATCGCCCTCGAGCGCGATGACCTCGTGGAATCGGCAGAGCCCGAGCGCTAGGCTGCTGGCTCGACTGCGAACTGCAAGCGGTACAGACGCGCGTAGAGTCCACCCTGCGCCAGAAGCTCGTGGTGCCTCCCCTGCTCGACGATCCGACCACCCTCCATGACGAGGATGCGATCGGCCGCCAGGATCGTGGAGAGACGGTGGGCAATCACCAACGTGGTCCGGCCACGCATCAGGGTCGCGAGCGCTTCTTGCACGAGGCGCTCCGATTCGGAATCGAGCGAGGAAGTCGCCTCATCGAGCACGAGAACCGGTGGATCGGCCAAGAAGAGGCGTGCCAGGGCGAGACGTTGCTTTTCTCCACCGGAGAGCCGATACCCTCGCTCGCCGACGACTGTTTGGTACCCCTGCGGGAGCTGGAGGATCCGCTCGTGGATCTGCGCAGCCCGCGCGGCGGCCTCGAGCTCTGCCTGCGTCGCTTCCGGCCGCGCGTAGCGCAGGTTCGCGGCGACGGTATCGTGGAAGAGATACGGCTCCTGCGTCACCATCCCGATCGCCCGAGCCACGGTGTCGAGCGCAAGCTCGCGGAGATCGTACCCATCGAGCGTGATCCGGCCCCGGGTCGGATCGAACAATCTGGCGAGAAGATAAGTGACGGTCGTCTTGCCGGCGCCACTCGGGCCGACCAAGGCGACCAGCTGACCCGGCTCGATCCGGAAGGACACACCGGCGAGCGCCCAATAGCGCAGCGACTCGCTCCGCCCGTCCTCGTGCCCCGCCAGGGGAAGAAGCTCGCCAGCCTCGCTCGGTTCAGTCAGATAGGTGAACCAGACGTCCTCGAACGCGATCGCACCCCGCGGACGCTCGATGCGGACAGCGTTCTCGCGCTCGCGAACCTCGATCGGTCGATCGAGCAACTGATAGATCCGCTCGAAACTGACGAGCGAGGTCGCGAGATCGACGTGGGTGTTGAACAGCGCGGTCACTGGCCCGTAGAGGCGCGCCAGATACACGATGAACGCCACCAACTCACCGGTCGTCAGCCCACCGCGGAGCGCCAGCACCCCTCCGGCCCAGGTCACGACAGCTGTGCCGACCGCTGCGGCCATCGCGTACACCACCATGAGCCAGCGACCCGCGACAGCCAGCTCGATGCCGATGTCGCGCACAGCAGCCGCTCGCTCGCGGAACCGTGCCACCTCATCGGAACGGCGGCCGAACAGCTTCACCAGCAATGCCCCACTCACCCCGAGCGTCTCGGTGAGTTGAGCCGTCATCGCGGCATTCCGCTCCATCTGCGCCCGCGTCAATGCACGCAGACGATTCCCGAAACGACGGGTGGGCAAGACGAGTGCCGGAAAAACGAGAAAGGCCAAGAGTGTCAAGCGCCAGTCCATGGCCAGCATCATGGCGAGCGAGACGGCGATCACCGCGACATTGCTCACCAAGTTGGTCACCGTACTCGTCACCGCACGCTGGGCACCGACGACATCGTTGGTGAGACGCGAGACGAGCTCGCCAGCCTTGACTCCGGTGAAGAACCGGAAGCCTTGCTGCAAGAGCCGCTCGTAGAGGGCAGCACGCAGGTCGAAGATGATCCCTTCCCCGACGCGCGCGCTCAGCTGGCGTTGCCACACCCCGATGAGGCCACCGAGCAGCGGCAGCGCTACCATCCCGATGCTCAGCAGCGTGAGCAGGGGGAAGTCACCTGGTCGCCCAGGCGCCGGGAGCGCCCGATCGACGAGGAGACGCACCAGTTGCGGCTGGAGCGCCTCGGTAGCCGAGACGAGCAGGATCGCCAGCACCATGAGAACGATCGACCAGCGATAGGGAAGAGCCGAGTGCAGGACGCGCCGGAGGAGCGCACGGTCGAGCGACACCTGTCGCTCCGTCTCGGGGCCGCGCCAGAATCCATGCCAAATCGGAGGTGGAACACCGAGCATCCGTCACCAGCCAGGAGAAAGGTCGTGTCAGGGAGAAGAAACCGGCTGGAGCATTCCAGCCGGCGATCAGCTTCTGACTACCCGAGGTCGGGTCATCCGAAGAGACCGACGACGATCATGATCACGGCCATCACCACGATGACCGCGATCGCGATCCACCCGATCACTGCCAAGCGTGGGAGCCCCAGTCGTCGCGCACGGAGCGCTCCAGGCACGCTCCACAGCGCGGCGAACAGCGCCAAGATCCCCATGGAAACCATCGCCGGATTGTCCGCCATGACCGTGCTTCTCCTCCCGTCCGCGGCCACAACGCCCGCTTTATCCTACCGCAGCGCATCCCAGATCGTCACTCGCTCCAGCCGAAGCGCCGGTCGAGCGCTGCCAGCACGGCGGCGAGCTCCGCTTCCTCGGCCAGGTGGTCGGCGACCGGAATGAGCATCGTCAGCAGCTCGTCGATGCCACCCTCGAGCAGTTGCGCCAGCCGGTCTCCCACCGTGTCGCGGTCACCCCATACCACCAGATGGTCGAGCAGGGCATCGCTCGGACTGCCGTTTTCCAGCGGGAACCCGGCCGTCTCGAACATTTGGGCATAGAAAGGCATGCGCCCGTAGAGACCGACGACTGGTCGTGCCTTTTCACGCATGACCGCGACATCGGTCGTCATCACCACTGGCACCTGCACGACGAGACGGGGTCGGCGGGTGCGTCCGGCAGCGCGGGCACCGTTCTCCAGCGCCGGAACCGCGCGCTCGTGGATGTAACTGGGCGGGCACATCCAGGAGATCACACCATCGGCGATTTCGCCGGCCAGCTGGAACGCTTTGGGACGCAGGGCGGAGGTGTAGATCGGCACCGGTGCGGTCTCCGGGAGACGCTGGCGGACCCGGAAAAATTCGCCTTGGAAGTCGATCTGCCCGTCCCAGAGGAGACCGCGCACGATCGTCACGTACTCCCGCAGGTGCGCCAGAGGGCGCTCCATCGGGATGCCGAGCGAGCCTTCGATGATCGGCCGGTGGCTCGGCCCGAGTCCCAGGCGAATCCGGCCTGGCGCCAACTGGTGCACAGCGAGTGTCTGTTGCGCCGTCACGAACGGGTGGCGAGGATAGGTCGGGATGATTCCCGTACCCAGGATGATCCGCTCGGATCGCACTGCGGCGGCCGCGTAGACGGTCAAGGCATCGATCGTCCGGCCACCGGTCACGGTCCAGATGGCAGGTACTCCGGCCGCCTCAAAGCGCTGGATCGCGGCTAGCGCACCCACGGCATTGTTGCGATCAGGCTGGTCGATGGCGACGCGCGGCCACGGCATGCTACTCTGCCTCCCTTCGTGGGACGACCTCTCCCGCACGAGTTGCCCGCGCCAGTCTAGCATGATGCTGTGGCGGCGATCGACAGTCGAGCACCGGATTCACCGGGGAGATCGATTGCCCAGTGTCTACCTGTTCGCCAGGCGATGAGCACCATAAGCAAGTAGAATAGCAGTCTCCTGTTTCCATGCGCGTTGGTGACTCGGCGCGATGACGTCGCTGGTCATTCATACCGGAACGACGTCGCGGAGAAGGCACGAAGACTGCTACCGCCGGTAAAGTGCCTGACTCCGACAATCTACCCACAACTCCGCTGCGCGCTGGCTATCAGCTTTGACCGCATACCGCTGTCCTACACCGGATCGAACGACGCAGGGCGCAGCGAAGTTACGCCCTGCCCTCTACAACACTCACTTTAGGCTGATGACTGGCTGGTCACGAGAGCAGGTTGCCCTGCTTGCGGAGTCTCACTCGTACCAGCATAATCGGTGCGGGTAGAGTATCCGAGTCCTGGCGAGCGCACAATTCGCACAACCGTGTGATGGGATCGTGAAAGAACGAGAGAGCAGTTGAGACAAGCCCCGCGTGGGCTCGGATTCCGTTGCAGAGGCAGAACGAGACAGCGTCGGTAGCTTGCAGATCCTTCTGTGGAGGAGGATACTATGGGCGTCTACGAGCGGTGGCCAAGAAATGCGCGACTGCCACGTCGGGAGTTCCTGCGCGCGTTGGCAGGATCGCTTACCTTGCCGGCTGTAGGCGGGCTCCTCACCGCATGCGGCGGCGGGACATCGGCGACCCCTACGCCTGTGATGAGTGCGCCGAGCCCGACCGCAGCGCCGACTACCGGTAGCAGTAGCAACGTTGGAACCAGCGGAGGAGGAGAACTAGTCGTTTACAGCTGGTATCAAAAGTGGATTAAGGAGGACGTGATACCTGCCTTCGAGCAAGAGACTGGAATTACAGTAAAGTATCTAGGTGCGTATGCGTCAAACGACGAATGGTGGGCCAAACTCCAAGCAGGCGAGTCCTGGGATGTCTTCATACCCTCGACGAGCTACGTCATTCGCGCAATGGCTGCTGACCTACTCACTCCTCTGGATCTCGGGCAAATCCCGAACTACAAGAATCTGTTGCCAGAATATCAAAATCTCGATTACTACATAAAAGAAGGCAAAACCTACGCCGTACCGTTCGACCGGGTATTCTACGCGTTAGCCTATCGAACCGATGTTTTCAGTAGTCCCCCCGATTCGTGGGCGATCACGTGGGACAACACCTACGCCGGACAGATCGCCTTGCATGACAACGCGTATTCGCGCATTGCCTATGCTGCACTTCTGATCGGGGACGATCCGCTGCGACCGACACGATGGGACGAGATTCGGCAGAAGCTCATCGAGCAGAAGGCGCTCGTAAAAAAGTACTGGAAAGACTACCAGAATGGCATGGAGCTCTTCATCAACAAGGAAGCAGTCGTCGGACAATTGACCGACGGACGAGTGCGTATGGCCCAAGATCTCGGGGCTCCTGTCGGCTGGACTGTGCCCAAGGAAGGTGCACTCATCTTCATTGACACGTTTGCCATCCCGAAGACAGCGAAGAACGTGGAGAATGCCCACAAATTTATCGACTTTCTATTGAGACCGGATATTCAGCTCAAGCAGCTGCGAGGAATGCGGTACGATGCTGTCAATGCGGCAGCTCGGCAGCTGCTTGCGGCCGACGAACTGAAGCGGTTCGAGCCGCCAGCAGGAGCCAAACTGATTCTCGGAGATCTGGCTCCGGCGGAAGTACTGCAGAAAGCCAGCGAAATCTGGAACGAAGTCAAGCTCGCCTGACGAGTCCGGTTGCAGGAGTGCGAGGATTGTCGAGATCCGACGTACAGTACGACGTTGAGCTTCAGCGTGTGGTGAAGCGATTCGGCACGCTGATCGCTGTCGACCACTTGGATCTGGCAGTGGCGCGGGGCCAATTTCTGACCCTGTTGGGCCCTTCCGGTTGTGGCAAGACCACCACGCTGCGGATGATCGGTGGCTTCGAGTTCCCAGATGCCGGCGAGATCGTCATCCGTGGGCAACCGATGGGAAGAACACCGCCGTATCGTCGCCCTACATCCATGGTGTTTCAGAACTACGCGCTCTTCCCTCACCTCACGGTGAAAGAGAACATTGCTTACGGACTCCGCGAACGAGGGGTGGATCGTCAGACGATCGAGCGACGTGTTCGCGAGATGCTCGATCTCGTTTCGCTCAGCGGCTTTGGCGACCGCTACCCACGTCAACTGTCGGGTGGGCAGCAGCAGCGCGTCGCTCTCGCACGCTCCCTGGTGATCGAACCGGCAGTGCTGCTGCTCGATGAGCCGCTCGGAGCACTCGACCTGAAACTGCGACAGCAGATGCAGCTCGAATTGAAACGTATTCAAGTACAAGTCGGTATCACCTTCATTTATGTCACCCATGACCAAGAAGAAGCGATGACGATGTCGGATGTCATCGCTGTCATGAATCACGGGCGGATCGAACAGCTCGGTCCCCCCGTGGAACTGTTCGAGCGCCCCAAAACACGCTTCGTCGCCGAGTTCCTCGGCGCTGCCAACGTCCTGCCGGCGAGGGTCTGCGCTGCTGACAGCCGAGGAGCCTGCCTCGAGATCGCCGGACGATCGATCACCGTGCACGAGTCCGGTTTACGGGCAGGAGACAAGGTCTTCATCGTCTTACGCCCCCACTGGCTCCGATTGACTGCGCCAGACTGTCATGACAGTGTGTGGCAAGGCACCGTGATCGACCGGGTGTATCGAGGCCCCGTCATGACAGTGCGGGTCGCTCTTGGATCCGATACTGCTCTCAACGTCGACATACCGACCGGTACAGTTCCTTCCCCACAACTCGGCGACACGGTTGGGATCGCTCTTCTCCGTGACCATCTCTGTATGGTGCGGGAGTGACGTGATGGCTGTGCGGGCGCAGCTTGAACTCGCGCGCTCCAAGCGTCTCCTTTCTCCCAGCCAGGTACTCGTCCTTCCGGCACTGCTCCTGCTCACCTTGTTCCTCGTGTTTCCGCTACTGCTCATCGCAGTCTACAGCTTTTATTCGACCGATCCGATCACTGGATTGATGCGTCCTGAGGGAACACTCGATCAGTATCGACGTATCATCTCGTCGCCAATCTATCGCCGCGTCTTCTTCCGCTCGTTAGAAATCGCCGCCAGCAGTACGGCGATCGCCCTTCTGCTCGCCTATCCGGTCGGCTACACCCTGGGGCGACTGGTCCCACGCCGCTACCAGCCTGCCGCTCTCTTGCTCATTCTGGTACCGTTCTGGACCAGCTATATCGTCCGCACGTATGGTTGGATTGGGTTCCTACAGAACGGCGGATTCCTCGACAGTGTCTTGAGTTTGCTGCTCCCAGGACGTGTGCAGCTGGACCTCCTCTATACGCGCGCCGCCGTTCTCATCGGTTTTATCCACGTGTATATGCCGCTCATCATCTTGCCGATCTTTGCGGTGACGCGTTCGCTCGATACGCGACTCCTCGAAGCATCAGCCGATCTCGGCGCCCCTCCATGGCGCACGTTCTGGCGCGTCACCCTCCCCCTAACATTGCCGGGTATCGTCGCTGGGGGCAGCCTGTTCTTCATCGCGGTCTTCGGATCGTTCGTGACACCCCAACTCCTGGGGGGAGCAGGTGACCTGATGATTGGCAACCTAATAGCAGATCAGTTCGGTGAAGCCTTCAACTGGCCGTTCGGAGCGGCTTTGGCCATCGTCATAACGCTCGTGGTGTTGCTCGGCTTGGTCGTGCTTTTCCGGTTCGCGCGTCTCGAGGGATTCAATGAGACAGCAGTGGGTCAGTAGCTCTCCGCCCAAAACTGCCGCGCGACACCGATCAGCGCTGGCAACGGTGATCCTAGGTCTCCTCACACTCCTCGTGTACGCCTATCTCTTTGCGCCGATTTTCGTCGTGATCATCGCCTCATTCAACCCGACGGGGCTGACGTCCTTCCCTCCAACCGGCTTCACCCTCGACTGGTATCGCGAACTCCTGCGCGATGGTGATCTCCTTCGGGCGCTCCGGACATCCGTCCTGATCGCCGTGACGACGGCGTTGCTTACCGCTGTGGTGGCGACGGCGGCAGCTCTCGGATTGCAGCGAGTCGCACCACGTTGGCGTCGCTTTCTCCAAGCCTACTTCTATCTTCCGATCGTTGTCCCCGGTATCGTTGCGGGCATTGCTCTCGTCTTCTGGTTCAAGCGCATTGGTGTTCCGCTCGGCTATCCGAGTATTCTCCTTGCCCACATCGTGCATGCTTTCCCGTATGCACTAGCCCTCGTCCTCGCTGCCTTGAGCAGCTTCGACCCGCGGCTGGAAGAGGCCTCGCTCGACCTGGGCGCGACGCCGTGGCGTACGTTCCGGCGCGTGACCCTACCCCTCATTGCACCAGGTGTGTTGGGCGGAATGCTTCTCGCTTTCACGCTCTCGTTTGACGAGTTCGTGTTGACTTTTTTCGTGACCGGTGGGGGCATCACGACTTTGCCTCTGGAGATCTACAACCGCATCAGGTTCCTGATCTCTCCCGTTGTCAATGCCGTCGCTGCGTTTGTCCTCCTCGTCTCGATGGCTATCGTTCTCGTCACTCAACTCGTGGTCATTCGCCGCCGCTAGTTCGCAGCCCCCCACCCAAAGCTTCGGAGCAGTCAATTCTCCCGCAATCACCCTTTCCCGAGTGTTCGCGTCCACCCGCCGACTCCTGAGGTTAGCGTCGTCACCACCCACCCGAACAACGCCGCAAGCCTGCACCATTCCGAGTAGGGCCGACCTTCTCCCCCAATCCAGCTGCTCTTGCGCTGGCCCAGCTACTCTGCCATCATCTCCGCCGGGCACACAGCGCCGGAACCGGATGGGAGGAAACAGTCCGATGTCGCTCGCTTACTGCTACGACGAACGGTTCCTCCAACACGACACGGGCCTCGATGCCCACCGTTTGCCGGACGGCTCGCTTCTCGATCCAGTCGAGCACCCCTCCAGCGCACGCATCATCCGCCGGACTGCCCAGCTCATCGCTGCCTCGGGTCTACTCGAGGGAGCACTCGTCGTGGCGGCTCGTGCAGCGACGGAGGACGAACTCACCGCCTACCACACGCCCGAGTACATCGCGCACGTCCACCAGGTGACCAGGAGCGGCGGAGGCTGGCTCGATCCGGAGACTCCGGTCGTCCCCGGCTCGTGGGAAGCTGCGCTCCTCGCCGCGGGTGCCGCCATCGAGCTCACTGACGCCGTCCTCGATGGCCGGGCATCGTGTGCCTTCGGCCTGCTGCGGCCGCCCGGGCACCACGCGATGCGCGATCAGGGCATGGGCTTTTGCGTCTTCAACAACGTCGTGCTCGCCGCCCGGCATGCTCAGCGACGGGGGATCCAGCGCATCATGGTACTGGACTGGGATGTCCATCACGGCAACGGTACCCAAGCCGCCTTTTGGGACGACCCCTCGGTGTTGTTCGTCTCGCTCCACCAGGACAACTGGTATCCGGAGGGTTGGGGCGCAGTCGACCAGGTCGGTGGGCCGGGAGCCGAGGGTACCACGGTCAACATCCCGCTCCCGCCGGGGACGGGCAATCGCGGCTATCTGGCAGCCCTCGAGCGGATCGTCGTCCCGATCGCCCGCCAGTTCCGACCAGAGATCATCTTCGTCTCTGCCGGACAAGATGCCAGCATGGAGGACCCGCTCGGGCGCATGCTGGTGACCATGCGCGGTTACCGCACGATGGCGCGACTGGTTCGCGATCTGGCTGACGAGCTCTGCGCTGGGCGCTTGGTCGTGCTGATGGAGGGCGGATACTCCCTCCGTTATGTCCCCTTCTGCACCCTGGCCGTCATCGAGGGAATGATCGGTCGCGAGAGCGGTATCGCCGATCCTCACGAGGGAACCAGCGAGCTCCCGCAGGCCGAGCGCGAGTTCCGCCCTGACCAGGAAGCAGCGATCGAGGCTGCTCGTCAGGTCTTGTCGCGCCACTGGCGACTCTGAACGACCCGGTCACCTCGCCGTCTCAGCTACTGAGCTTGCGAGGTTCAGGAACAGCCAGGAACGCGTGTCCGCTGGCATCCCCTCAGGACAGGCGCAGGGGAACGCTGGGCACTCTGGACAAGACTCGGTCGTCCTCGCTTCAACTGCAGTGAGCAGCTCGCTCAGCCTGCGCGCTGCCCGCCGCTGAACGTCTGCACACCAGCGAGCAACGGGCTTCCTCGACGGACGCGCGAATAACCCATCGGCCGCTCGAGCTGCTCCCTGGCCCATCAGTGGGCTCGACGGCCGAGCGAGTCGGTTTCGCTCGGAGAGAGCAGGCGACGGCATCCTGTCGTTCGCAAGGAGTCACTTAGAGCCACGCGGATCGACCGGCAGTGGCGGCTATACTTGATGCGCACGAGAAGGGCCGAAAGGTGCGTGCCGATCGATGAGCCGTTTCGAACTCGTCACCGATTTTCAGCCGACCGGCGACCAGCCCCAAGCGATCGCTCAGTTGGTAGAGGGTCTCCAGCGCGGATACCAGCACCAGACGCTCCTCGGTGCGACCGGGACGGGAAAGACGTTCACCATGGCGTGCGTCATCGCCCGTTGGCAACGGCCGACGCTCGTCCTCGCACCGAACAAGACCCTCGCCGCACAGCTCTACTCGGAGTTCCGTGAGTTCTTCCCACGCAATGCCGTCGAGTACTTCGTGAGCTACTACGACTACTACCAGCCCGAGGCCTACATCCCGCAGACCGACACCTATATCGAGAAGGAAACGGAGATCAACGACGAGATCGACCGCTTGCGCCTCGCTGCGACGCGTGCCGTCCGGACGCGGCGCGACGTGATCATCGTCGCCAGCGTGTCCTGTATCTATGGCATCGGTTCACCAGAGGAGTGGGACAAATCGATCCTCGCCTTGCGGCGGGGTCAGGTCGTCCGCCGCGACAAGATCCTCCGTCACCTGGTCGATTTGCAGTACGACCGCAACGACATGACGCTCGTCCGCGGAACCTTCCGTGCACGCGGCGACCTCATCGAGGTCTTTCCGGCCTACGAGGAATTCGCGGTGCGCATCGAGCTTTGGGGCGACGAGGTCGAACGGATCGTCGAGTTCGATCCCTTGACCGGCGAGATCCTGGCCACGCGCGAGGTGATGGAAATCTTTCCCGCTAAGCACTGGGTCACGAGTGGCGAACGGCTGGAAGCAGCTATCCGGAGTATCGAGGCTGAGTTGGAGGAGCGCCTGGCCGAACTCCGCGCCCAAGGGAAGCTCCTCGAGGCCCAACGGCTCGAGCAGCGGACCCGCTACGACATCGAGATGCTCCGCGAGGTCGGCTACTGTAGCGGCATCGAGAACTATTCCCGACACCTCTCGGGACGCAAGCCGGGCGAGCCACCGTGGACGCTCCTCGACTACTTCCCTGACGACTACCTGCTGTTCATCGACGAGTCGCACCTGGCGATCCCGCAGGTGCGCGGCATGTACCACGGCGACCGCTCGCGCAAGGATATCCTGGTCGAGTACGGTTTCCGGCTCCCCTCGGCACGCGACAACCGCCCCTTGACGTTCGAAGAGTTCCTGGAGCGCATCAACCAGGTGATCTATGTCTCCGCCACACCGGGTCCATGGGAGCGGGAAGTGAGTCAGCAGATCGTCGAGCAAGTGATCCGGCCCACCGGCATCCTGGACCCGGAGATCTCCGTGCGGCCGACCAAGGGGCAGATCGACGACCTCTTGCACGAGATCCGCCAACGCGTCGCCCGCGGTGAGCGTGCACTCGTCACCACGCTCACCAAGAAGATGGCCGAGGACTTGGCTGATTACCTGAAGGAAATCGGGATCCGCACCCACTACCTGCACAGCGAGATCGATACCATCGAGCGCGTCGAGATTCTCCGCGATCTCCGGCTCGGCGTCTACGATGTGGTGGTCGGCATCAACCTCCTGCGCGAGGGGCTGGACCTGCCAGAGGTCTCGTTGGTCGCCATCCTCGATGCCGACAAAGAGGGCTATCTCCGCTCCGAAAGTGCACTCATCCAAATGATCGGTCGTGCTGCCCGACACGTGAACGGGCAGGTCATCATGTATGCCGATACGATCACGCCCTCGATGCAGAAGGCGATCGAGGAAACCTATCGGCGGCGCCAGATCCAGATGGCCTACAACCGCGAACACGGTATCGAACCACGCAGCATCGTCAAACAGGTGCGCGACCTCACTGACCGCATTCGGCAGGCAGCAGAGGAGCGCGCCCCGTACGATGCCGCTACCCCCGTGCCCCATGCCGGAGCGATCGGCGAACTCGCTCCGGACGAGCTTGCGCGGCTGATCCGCGATCTCGAGCGACAGATGAAGGAAGCAGCCAAACAGCTGGAATTCGAGAAGGCGGCCCTGCTACGCGACCAGATTTTCGAGCTCCGTCGCCTCCAGGAAGTCCTGCGCTGAGCCGTGACCCGAGTAACACGACCGGCCCAGAGAGGGGCCAGTCGCACGGAGCCTTGTCTCCGGATTAGCCAGCCTACCGGAAACCCACTTCGAGAGCGCAGTGGTCGTGGCCGCCACTGTCCAAAATGATCCGAACCGGGATGTTCGAGAGAGCTGCCGACAGCGCCGACCGCGAAAATCGCTGCACCGACGACGAGAAGCACCGCCGCGATCAGTCGCAGTACTGGAACACGGACGCATACCAGCGCGGTCTATTGGTGATGTCGATCGCTCCGTCGGCGATCGCCCACATCGCTGGGCTGCGCGTGAGCCCATGCTGGAGAATGGCGACAGCGTTCACCACCAGCACGATACCTCCGGGCAGACTCAGCCAGGCCAGTGGCCGGAGATCGTGCCCGAGCACGATAACCGGTCCAGCGCGTGACAGCAGCACCCCCAAGTAAAGAGCTGACTCACCCATGATGATGTTGTTGCCACCCGGCAACGGCCACGTGAGCGTCAGATGCAAGGCGGGTATCGCGAGGAGCAATCCGGTCGCCAGGAAACTGCAACCCCAGGGCCGCACGAGTTCAGCGGGAGCATCGAGGAAACGCCACCCATACCACGCAGCCAGCAACGGTCCCGTCACGAAGCCGACCCTCGTGTGGGTCAGGTGATCGATGCCCTTTCTGTGCTCCGTTCATACTTCTGACGAAGCCCATCGCAGACGAGTAGCGGCGACCTGACATCACCGTTGCACTGTGGGAGATGCTTGTCCGATATCGCTGGGAACCATGCCTGTTCGCCCCTGAGCGTCGTCTTCGGTCAGTTTCCCCGAGGTGTCAGGATGTCCGGCTTTTCTTCGCCACCTGAACTCTGGTCGTCAGAGAGCCTCGGCCTTCTCCGATGCGACGCCCCCTACCCTCTACCTGGGGAAACGAGCAGGAGCCTCTACGGCGCGCGCGGGTATCTCGATCACCCGCAGCGGACCGCACGCATCACCAGGGCTGGGCTGTGGGATGATCAGGAGCGCGCTGGCTCGTCGGGCCGGGTGCGAACGAGGCCAGTCCGGAGAGCGTAGGCGATCACCTGTGCCCGATTTTCTAAATGAAGCTTGGCCATGATGTTGCGCAGGTGATACTTGACGGTGTTCTCGCTGATGAAGAGCCGCTGGGCCAGTTCCCGGTTCGAGGTCACACCTTGCACGAGCAGTTCCAGGAGTTCACGTTCGCGATCCGTCAAAGTCGGTCCTTCGGCACGGTGCACTTCCTCTCGACCGAACTCTTGCAAAACCCGCCGCGCGAGATGGGGCGTGAAGACCGGCAGACCCGACTGGACCGCTTCGAGAGCGCGAAAGAACTCGTCAGCCTCCAGGTTCTTGAGCAAGTAACCGTACGCACCCGACTTGATCGACTCGAAGAGATCTGCCTCGTCGTCCGAGGCGGTGAGCACGACGACCTTCACTTCTGGAAGTTCCGTCACCAGAATGCGTGTCGCCGTCAAACCATCGACTTCCGGCATCGTGAGATCCATGAGCACGATATCCGGTTTCAGCTGGCGCGCGAGTTCCACCGCCTCGCGTCCATTCGCCGCCTCGCCGACGACCTCGATGCCCCGCGCTTCCAGGAGGCTGCGCAAGCCATCGCGAAAGAGCGCATGGTCATCGACGATCAAGAGACGCATCTCGTCCTCCAGCAGTTTCGACCAGGACGATGCCGACCGGAAGCACCGCCTCGACCGTCGTTCCCTGACCGGGAACCGAGGTGACCTGCAAACTCCCTCCCACCGCTTCGGCACGCTCGCGCATCGTCGCGAGCCCAAAACGCGGGAACTTCCCGCGCTCCAGCGCTCCCGGATCGAAACCGATCCCGTTGTCCACCACACGAACGCACACCGTTCCATCGAGGCGAGTGAGCTGGACCGTAACTTCAGTCGCTCGCGCATGCTTGCGGACATTCGTCAGTGCTTCCTGGACGATGCGGAGCAGTTGGAGCTCTGCCATCGGCTGGAGACCGCGCAAGCTGTCGTCCGAGGGCTCGACGATGAGTCGAGCGGTGACGCCGCTCTGGTCCTGCCACCGCTCCACGTAACTCCGCAACGCATCGACGAGGCTCCGGTTCGGAGCGAGGCCGGTCCGAAGTCCGAGAATCGCTTCGCGAACGTCTGCATAGGCGTCTCGCGCTGCTCTTTGGAGTTGCTCCAGATGACGCTCTGCCTCTGCGAGGCGATCCGGTTGACGCAAGAGTTCACGCAACGCCGACACCTTCGTGATGACATACCCCAAGACCTGGGCGAGGCTGTCGTGCATCTCGCGGGCGATCCGCTCGCGCTCCTCGTGTACCGCCAGACTCATCAAGCGACGATGCAGCCGGGCATTCGCGATCGCGAGCGCAGCTTGTGTCGCGAACCGCTCCAGCCGCGAGCGGTCATGCTCATCGAACGGCTGACCATCCTCGCGATCGGCCAGATAGAGACCACCGAATACCCCCTCCTGCGTGCGGATGGGCACCCCCAGCAAGCTGCGCATGGGGGGATGCCCCTCGGGATAGTGCCGCGTCCCGGGATACCGCTCGAGATCCTCGATGTTGAGTGGACGATCGTCCCGCAGTACCGCCTCCAAAATGCCGTGCTCTCCCATCGTGCTCTGTTCACAGCGAGCGGTTCGCGGATAACCCGAGGTGAAGAGCGTGCGTTGACCATGATCGTCCAGCACGATCAAAAGGCCATACCGCGCGCCGGCTAGCCGACGGGCTTCGTCGACCACTCGCTGCAACACCAGAGCGAGATCGAGATCAGCGGTGATCGCCACGCCAGCTTCGTGCAGGGCAGCCAGTTCCGCATGTTGTACGAGGAGACGGCGGTAGAGTTCACCGATCAGACGGAAGATCCAATCGGCAAAGACGACCACCCCCACGACTGCCAGCGTTCCACTGACGATCCATGCCCAGGTCACGCCGAGCACAGGAACGAGCACGTGGCCGAGTACCACGAGTGCGGCCAAGAAAGCGAGCGGCAGGACGATGCCCAGCCGCTTCAGCCTGGCCATCGCCCGCTCGAGCTCGTGCTCCGAACGCTCGCTCATCGCCGCCCTCGCTCCGTCGTTACCCTACTCGATGCTGAGGATATCAGATCCTGGCAGAGAGTTCGCGATCGACCACATTGCCGAGCGCTTACGTGCCGTCGAACGACCGTCAACCCGAGACTGTCTCGCCGTTCGTCATCGCCACCCGCTGGCGATCGCACGATCGACGTGCCCTCCGGACTGCACGACGGGGTAGACTTGTACTTGACAGCACTGCGCTGTGATGTAAGATCCATAACAGCGCGGTTGCAAAAGTGCGGAAGGATGCGGAGCGAGAGCCATGCAGCAGACGACGCTCATCACGATGACACCCGAGGCGGTGCGCCGCCTGAAGCAGTTCATGGACGAGCAGGGCATGCCGGATGCGTACCTGCGCGTATTCGTCGCGCCGGGTGGATGCTCGGGTCTCCAATACGGTATGGCCCTCGAGGAGTCCGCGGAGGAAGACGACTTCACATTCGAGATCGACGGTGTCCGCGTGATCGTCGATCCCTTCAGCGCGACGTATCTCGAGGGTGCCGAGATCGACTATGTCAATAGCCTCATGGGAGGCGGATTCACGGTCCATAATCCGAACGCCGTCGCCACGTGTGCCTGTGGCCATAGCTTCGATGCTGGTGGCAATGCCGGTACGGCACAAGGGTGCGGATGCGGCAGCTGGTGAATCACTGAACCATCGAAGAGGCCAGGGCCGGCAGCCATGTTGGGCTGCCGGTATACTTTCTCTGGTCGCGCTGCGCGTTCCTGGCCGGGGGAATGCCGGAACTGGCAGACGGGCGTGACTTAGGATCACGTGCCGATGAGGCGTGTGGGTTCGAGTCCCACTTCCCCCACCGACCAGCCAGTCGAAAGCTATGCTCGTCGATCACTCGACGAGAGACCTCGTTGTCTCTACTGGGGCATTGGTGCGATGCGACCGCGCGCACTCCAGCGCTGCTCATCGCGGCTGCCCATCGCCCGCAATCCATCCTCGGCTGGGATCGAGCGCGATGAGTGAAAGGGGTATGCTCGCCGCGAGCCGGGTACCACGGTGGTATCCAGTTCGGTGCGACAATCCCCCGCTGGAAGCGAGCGCGCGCCGAGAGGCGAGACAACCGCGGGCAGCACGGGGAGCGAGGGTCCAGTGACCGATCCGACACGAGCGAGCGACGACCGACACCTGATGCGCGATGGGATATCGCGGTTGCTCTCGGCAGGGCTGGGCAGGCACGGGATTGTGGCTGCCCCTACCGCGCCACCGCCGCTCACGCGACCGTTCGGGTGCTCGCCTCGTCCCTTTACCGGTCGCGCGCACTGGACGAAGAGTCTGAGCAGTCGGAGCACGTCGCGCGTGCGGATGAGGCGCGACGCCCCGGCGTGCCGGGGCGTCGCGCGCGTTTCCCGTCAATAGATTTCGAGGTAACGGTCGAGTTCCCACTGGGTGACGTACTGCCGGAAAGCGTCCCAGTCGCGCTTCTGCGCCTCGAGCAATCGCTCG
>DAOTYK010000107.1:0-3863 GCA_034434855.1 Thermomicrobium sp. | reverse complement strand
CCTCGGTCGGGGCAGCTTCACGCCGGTCACCGAACTGGAGCGCGACCGCGACGATACCGCCGGTCACGATCGCGAAGATCAGCAGGCCAGCCACCAGAGATCCCGACGCGCCTCTCCGGCGCGTCGAACGGATCGTAGCGCGTGGCATCCTCGCACCTCACGCGACAACCGTCCGGCTTCGTGCCCGAGAAGCGTTGCATGCTCACCCGAGCGACGTCAAGCGATGACATCCTTCCCCCGGCGAGGAGAACTCATCGCAAGGGCAGACGCCCAGCACTGCGGTAGGCCAAGCTGACGCTCGCCCCGGTGTGGATCCGCTGGATCGATTCACCGAGCAGTGGTGCCACCGAAAGGACCGTGATCTTGTCCAGCCGCTTGTGTGGAGGTAGCGGGATCGTGTCGGTCACGACGACTTCTTTGATCGGGCTGAGGGCGAGCCGTTCGATCGCTGGTCCGCTCAGGACTGGGTGGGTACAGGCCGCGTACACTTCACGCGCACCGCGGGCGATACAGAGTTCGGCCGCTTGGGTGATCGATCCCGCTGTATCGATCTCATCGTCGATCAGGATCACCGATGCGTCATCGACCGACCCGATGAGATTCAGCACCTCGGTTCGATCGTCGTTCCCGAGCCGGCGCTTTTCGATGATGGCGAGGGGAGCGTCCAGTTCTTCGGCGAAGTTGCGTGCCCGCTTGGTGCTCCCGAGGTCGGGGGAAACGACCACCGGATTCTCCAGTCGTTTTTCCTGGAAGTACCGCGCGAGAATCGGCAGCGCGGTCATCTCGTCCACCGGGATGTTGAAGAAACCTTGGATCTGCCCGGCATGCAGATCGACGGTCAGAATGCGATCCGCTCCGGCGACGGTGATCATGTCGGCGATGAGGCGAGCGGTGATGGGCACACGCGGTTGGTCCTTCTTGTCGGTTCTGCCGTAGGCGTAATAAGGAATGACCGCAGTGATCCGACCGGCTGACGCGCGCTTGAGGGCATCGATGATGATCAACAACTCCATGATGCTCTCGTTCACGGGGCTCGAGAACGACTGGATGACGAAGACATCGTTCTCGCGCACGCTCTCGCCGATGCGCACGAAGATGTTCTCGTTGCTGAACTTGAAGACCTCGATCCGTCCAGGTGGAATGTCGATATAGGCGCAGATCGCCTTGGTGAGTTCCGGATTGGAATTGCCACCGAAAATCGTCAGTTGGTCGTAGAGCCCGCCCATCGTCTCAGCCGATCCCCTCCGCCCGCAGCCGCTCGAGCGCGCGCCGTGCTGCCTCTTGCTCGGCTGCCCGCTTGCTCGGGCCGTGCCCCACTCCGTACGGGCGCTCGCCGATCATCACTTCCGCCGTGAACGTACGCTGGTGTGCCGGCCCCGTCACTGCAATGGTGCGGTAGACTGGCGTGATGCGCAACCGGTCTTGAATCAGTTCCTGGAGCCGTCCCTTGTAGTTCTCGTTCTGGCCGATCGCGATCAGTCCTTCGGCCTCTTCCAGCAACAGCCGGTGCAGGAACCGCCGCACGGCCCGGATACCGCGATCCAGGTAGAGCGCACCGAGCACGGCCTCGAAGGCTCCCGCGAGAATCCGCTCGCGGACTGGCCGTCCCGGTCGGGGCACCTCGCCTCGACCGAGATACAAGAACTCGTCGAGTCGGAAACGCCGCGCCCAGCGTGCCAATGTCGGCGTGCGCACCAAGGCCGCGCGGTATGCGGTGAGTTCCCCCTCGCTCGCGGCGGGAAAGCGCCGGTAGAGGAACTCGCTCACCACGAGTTCGAGCACGGCGTCGCCGAGAAACTCCAAGCGCTCGTTCGCCTCCTCGACCGTGGCTTGGGTGCTGCGGCTCCGTTCGTAGACGTACGAAAGGTGCGTCAAAGCCTGGCGCAGGAGGTCCGGTCGACGGAACTCGATCCCGAGGGCCTCCATCGCCTGCGCGACGCGCTCGTCGCGCCCACTCGACTGCGCTCGCTTCGTCTGCTGGTCCTCCATCGATCAATGAGCCTCGAGCACGCTCGCGAGATCGACCTGCGCGTCGCGCGCCACACGCTCCAAGGCTTCCCAATCGATCGAGATGATGTACAGGTAATGCATCGGCTGCGTCTCGCGCGTGGTCGACTTGGCGAGACCAGGACCGACGAGGAAATGGATCAACGCCTCCGCCATTTCGTTCTCGTCCCGCCGACGATCGTCCAGCGTGATGGCATTCCCCCCAGCACGATGGGCCTCGTACGCCCGTCGCAGACCGCGCTGGAAGGCACGCGCCAGCTTGTCGGCGAGCTGGTGCTCACGCCGCATCACGCGCCGCTGCTCGGCTGCGATCTCGTGTTCTTCCAGCCCAGCCGAAGCCCGCTCGAGGTCTTTCGCCTCCTCGCGACCGGTATAGTGTTCGGCGAGATAATGCAGTAATCGCTGCGCTTCGCCCGCCACGCGCCCCCACACGACTGTGCACCTGTCGCGACCCGGCCTACCGGGCGGTTGCAATTGTCGCATATGAGGCACGGAAGAGGGAACCGGGTACGGTCAGTCCTGATCGGAGACACCCGACCGGCGAACCGCCCGGTGGTGGACCACCTCGCAGTCGACCAGCACGATCAATCCTTGGCTCACCATTTCACGCAGTCGTGGCAGGACAGCTGCGATCCGCTCCGTCGTCTCGATGACCTCGATGACGACCGGGAGATCGACCGACAGCTGGAGGACCCGCGTGGTATGAACAGCACCGCTCGCCCCGTATCCAGCGATCCCGCGGTGCACGGTCGCACCCGCGATCCCCTCGTGACGCAGCAGATCGAGGATCGCCGCGTACAGCGGCTTTCCATGCCAATGATCCCGCTCACCGATATAGATGCGGAGCCACTTCGCCGGTCCGCTCAACTCCATGGCTGGCCCCTCAGAATAGCAACCGAACGACGATACTGCCGAGCCATGCACAGAACACCCCGACGACGAGCGACCCAAAGCCATAGAGGAGCGCTGGCACGATATCACCCTCTTGGAGTAACGTCAACATTTCCCAAGACAATGACGAAAAGGTCGTGAAGCCCCCGAGAATACCCACGGCGAGCAGCAGACGCGCATGACTGGAGAGGTAACCCCGCAAAGTCATCTCGAGCACGATCCCGATGAGAAAGCTACCGACGAGATTGACCACGACCGTTCCCCAAGGGAAGAAATCGACCCGACGCTGGACCCAGATCGTCACGAGATAACGCAGGATCGCTCCGAGAGCACCACCCAGCGCGACGAGCCCGACCTCCATGCTGCTCACTTTCTCTTCGCTCGGTCAGACCCAAAGGAAACCGAGCTTCTCACGATCAGAAGCCCGGCCAGAGGAATTCTCGGCCAAGTCCCTACTGTCCGACTTCACTGGCCAGGACAGCGGACACTCGCCATCTCTTCTGTCACGCGGTCTTGTCAGGGAGATTGCTCTGCGCTTGCTGCGCCTGCTCGGCCCGCTGCGCTTCCTGCGCCTCCCGTGCGGCCTGGCGGAACTCGCGAATGCTCTGCCCGAGCCCTCGCCCGATCTCCGGCAGCTTCCCCGCGCCGAAGATGACGATCACGATGAAGAGGACGATCAGGAGCTCTTGCCAACCTAGTTGCGGCATCGTTCGCCTTCGCCTCCTCCGCTGAGCGGCACACGACCGTGCTGAGCCAATTGAACACCCTCGGCCCGCCCGCGGCAACTCCCCTCTGGCACTAGTCGTCACGCTGGTTCGCACGCTGCCCCCTGATCCGACAGCGCCGGCATGCGCTCTGCCAGCAAAGGAGCACGATGGGGATCCTGTGCCCGATCTCCACCAGCGAGAGAGTACCGCCGACACGGTAAGGCCACAGTCGCTCCACTCCGTGCGAGTAGACTCAGA
>DAOTYK010000106.1:0-2995 GCA_034434855.1 Thermomicrobium sp. | reverse complement strand
ATCGTGCCGCAGAGTGCGGACGTCAATCTCGGAAACAACTACTACTGTGTGACAGTGCAGTGACTGCGTCACGATAATCCTGAGATGGTTCCTGGTGCGGGGCTGGCCGATGCATGGGTTGGCTCCGCACTGCAGACCCGGAACGAGTACGCTCTCCAGTGGGAAGGATGATGCCCGGTTGCAGAGCGGCGAGACCAGAGTGGAACGATGCGGTTGACTGAGCTGAGACTCGATCGACCGGGTACCACCTTCGTCGTGCTGTGCTGCTTGGCTTGGCTCCTCGCTGCCTGCGAGGGGACACTCGTCCCGCTGGTGACCCCGAGCCCGCTCGTCGAGCGCGCTGTGACCCCCTCTCCGGTGGCTCCCGCCAGCCCATCCCCCGCTGCCGTGTCGGCGATCGAGGCGAGCCCGACGGCGATGGCGCCGAGCCCGACGGTGATCGCGACGAGTCCGACTGCGCCGTCGCAGACCGTGACTGCCGAGACGACGCCGGCCCTCGCGCCGACCGCCACCGTTCGGCCCACGCCGACCGCCGCGCGCCGACCGACTCCTCCCGCTCCGTCCACCGGCACACTCACCCCAACGAGGCCGGTCGTGCCGGGACCGAGCGAGACACCGACTCCGGTCGGGACTTGCGATCTGGCCTTGGACAAGACGGTCTCACCGCTCGCGGCTGGGATGGCGGTCGTCGTGACCCTCACGGTGCAGCAGCGCGGGACAGCGGTCTGTCCGACCGGTGCCTTGGTCAGCGACCCGCTGCCGGCCGGATTCCAGCAGGAATCGACGATCCGCATCGTCGAGGCGGGCGGTACGGGGGGGTGGCAATGCGACGGCACGATGTGCCGGGCCGGTGAGCCCCTGCCACCGGGCTACCGTGCGACCTTCACGTTCACCGTCAATGGCGAGCCCGGTAGTGCGGCCGAAAATTGTGCGCTCGTTTCAGTCGAAAACGACGCCGATCCGGCCAACGACGCGAGCTGCGTGGCGCTGGGACCTTTCCCCACGCCAGCCGCTACGCCCACTCCGCCGCCGGTCGTCTGCCTCTTCGGTTTCGAGAAGGCGATTCGCCTCGGTGGACCGAGCACGGGAGGACAGTCGGGAAGCGCGACGATGACCATCCGGGTCCGCAACGCTGGCCCAGAGGAGTGCGCGGTGCGCTGGCCGGAGTTCGTGGTGACCGATGTCTTGCCCGCCGGGATGAGCTTGAGCGGCGCGGTCCGCCTGAACGCCGCCGCTTGGAGCTGCAGCACGAGCGAGAAAGCGCTCCAGTGCAGTGGTCCTCCCCCGCAGCCGGGCAGCGAGGTGATCGTGACGGTGGACGTGGCCGTGGCCGCCGAGGCAGAACGGGCGGTGAATTGCGCCACGCTCGATCCGGTCGGGGCACAAGCCTGCGCGGTACCGAGTTTCGGCCGCGGATGAGGACGATCGGCTCGGCGGGCGGCGCGCGGCGTTCCCGCCGGAGCGCCATCGGAGCGGCGGTCATGATGCGCCATGCTGCGCCGGTGTGCCGAGCAGCGGACCGATGCGCGTCGGTCACCGGCGCTGACGCTCGTCATGCTGGCAGGCTGTGCGGCCCGGCGCTTGCGCTGATGATTCGTTCGGAGGTCAGCGTCCGAGAGAGGGTCGAGCAGCTGTGGTGTGGCGAGTTTCCATTTGGGTGTCGCGGAGCGGCGAGCGTGTGCTGGAGCCGAGCAGGCTGGTGTGTTGTACTGATACGAACGAGCATCTTCCCAATGAGCGCGGCCGGGGTATACTGGGCAATCTAGGGATGGCGGGAAAGGTCCGTCACACCGAGCTGGGAGCGTCGACGGATCGTGGGGACAGAAGAGAAGCGGGGGGCGACTGTGGAGCATCGGATCCGGATCGAGTACTGCACGAGCTGAGGATATCGAGGACGAGCCACCCGTGCGGTGGAGCTGCTTTTGGACAAGTACGAACTCCAGATCGGTGAGATCGCCTTGGTCCCCTCGTCAGGTGGGCGTTTCGAGGTCGCGGTGGATGGGGAGTTGGTCTTCTCCAAACTGGCTCAGAAGCGTTTTCCGGAGGACGAGGAACTCATCGAACTGGTCGGAGCGCGGATCGGCTCGAACTGAGCGGCTCGACACCTGGCGAGGCGGTGATGCACCGCGAGCGGGAGGTGGAACATGAGCGAGCGATTCACCCCGCTCGTGATCGTACGCGTGCACGAGCTCGCGCTCAAAGGGCAGAACCGACCCTTCTTCAAGCGGGCCCTCTACGAGAACCTGTCCTACGCACTGCGCGACCTACCGGTCTCGCGCATCCAAGAGCGGGCGCTGCGCTTCATCGTGCGTCTGACGGATCCAGCGGCGTGGCCGGAAGTCAGCGAGCGGTTGCGGTGGGTCTTCGGCGTGGCCAATTTCTCGCTGGGACTGGAGACCGCCTTGACGGTCGAAGCGATGGAGCGGGGTCTCGGCGAACTGCTCGATCGGCATGGCCCACCGCAGGGAAGTTTCCGGATCCGCGTCAAGCGCACCAACAAGAGCTTCCCGCTCACCTCGCCCGAGCTCGAGCGTGAGTTGGGGCGCTTCGTCCAGAAGCGGACGGGCGCACCAGTCGATCTCAGCGATCCCGACGTGACCTATACTGTGGAAGTGTTGTACGACCGGGCGTTGGTGAGCGGCGATGCACTCCCTGGCCCGGGTGGGCTCCCGATCGGCGTGAGCGGGCGGGTGGTCGCCCTGCTGTCCGGTGGCTTCGATTCGCCGGTCGCGGCCTACCGTCTGATGAAGCGGGGCTGCTTCGTCACGTTCGTGCACTTCCACGCCTATCCGTACGTCCGACCGATCTCGATCGAAAAGGTGGTGGAACTCGCTCGTCGCCTCTCGCGCTTCCAACCGCCCAAGAATCGCTTGATGATCGTCCCGATCGGCGACGCGCAGCGCGTGATCGCGCTGGCAGCCGAGCCGTCGCTGCGCGTGGTCCTGTACCGGCGGCTCATGCTCCGGATCGCCACGACGATCGCCCACGAGGAAGG